>JAHDDD010000010.1 GCA_020629535.1 Saprospiraceae bacterium | reverse complement strand
TTCTGTATTGGAAAGTGAATGAGACAGGATTCTGCTTTGCAGAATCTGTCGTCGAATTCATCCTGAAGCGCGTTAGCGCTGAAGGATATGAGAAGTATCTCAATTCAAGTAATACGATTTTAGAGTGCTATTTGTGATTTATAAATTTACGATTTCAGATAATTATTTTTGAATACTTATGAGCATATATACAATGAATATTTATTCCGGTGATTTCTTACTCATTTATTAATCAATTGATTTCCCGTATTATATTAGTTTGTCTAAATTGATCATCAGTAAAATAATCAATATGTCAAGCTTATCGAAATATCCGTATCCTATGATTTCGCCTGAGATCTTGAAAGAAAAGGACTCGGAAATCATTGATCAAATTTCACACTTTCTTTCTTTGGATATGCACGATGAGTTAGATGAACTCATGCAAGAACAAAACTTCCCATATTACGCTCTTGCATTCATCATTGAAGAGTGTGACATCTATGATGAATTTGAACTCCAAAGCAAATACAGGTCGATACTATTTGAGAAGCATCCTGACAGAGTTTGGTCTAAATTAAATAAAATTTGGGACCAAGAATCATTGACCAAAGAAGAAATAAATACACAAGTAAAAGCTCTTTTCTCCAAAGAGATAGAAGCAGTAGTTGGTGACAAAATTATGGATGCATTGATATATGACGATGAGTTCACTGGTTTGATTTATTTCCTTTTTCGAAATTTCATGGAAATGGAAGAAATCAATGCTGCAAAAGAGATATTCAAATGTGCTGTGGGATTTAACGAAGATCAATTGATTTCAGAGATGGCATGTATGCTGTATGGAAAAGAGAGAGAGATTCCACCACCAACTTTTATGTCAGACGTTGTTGAAAAATGGTGCGACTTTTTTGCCGTGAGCCATACTATCAATTACACTAAACAGACGGAAATAACACCCTATAACCGTATAAGTTATACTCTTTTAAATAAGAACACATTTGACTTAGACCAACACGATATTCAACAAATATTAAATATTAATGATAAAGAAAAACTAGAACATGACCTTTATTGGGTTTTATTCTTTGGAATTCATAGGTATATTTCCAATGATGGGACTTCTTCATTGGATTTTATCTTGAATACTTTGTACACCGCATCACACCACGAAATAAAATCATGTATGAATATGTTTGGCTCAATGTTTAAATTGATGCCAGAAGAAATTCAAGAAAACTTGTATGGTGACTTCCCTGATCGATCATTGACAATTGCTTTTATGCGACTTATCAACGCAGATATAAAAGGTACCGAAAAACTTCTCAAATCTGAAAACACCGACGATTCCTTCAAGTTTACCTTGGCTCATGCTTTGTGCGCCTTAATTTCACTGGATGATGGAGATCCAAAAGCGAAGGATTTGTTGATGAAAATATATGACATTTGGAAAAAGAAAAAAGATCCGGCCTTCGCTTTCCTAATACAATATATGATTGATTTTGAAATCGATGGAATCAATGTTGATATTGAAAAGGATTTTAATTTACCTTTTATTGATAAGAAAATTTTTGATGTTTTTGAAAAGGGGCCAGATTTTACAGGAATTTCAAATACAAGCAAATTGCAAGAAAACGATTTAAGCAGAATGATAGAAATTCATAATAGCATCACTAAAATCGGACCCCTTAAATTTCGTGATTTAGATACATATATAGGAATTGTAGCGAAAGAAACAATGGAAGCAGACAAACAAAAACTTGAATTCTTCGAGGCAGAATTTGGGATGCAAGATGAAGAGCTTTTAATGGAAGAAGACATTGAATTTTTTAATAATACCCAAAATCTCTTTTCGAGTGGTGAAAAAATTGGACGTAACGATCCATGCCCATGTGGTAGTGGCAAGAAATATAAAAAATGCTGCCTGATAAATTAGGTCAAGGAATCCGGTATCCAATTAATTACGAAGACATCTCCTATTTAATTAAAGGCCCACCCTATTCATTTAATGAAACAATATTATCTCGGTTTGCATTGAAATATTCCGAAAGTAATCGATTTACAATTTTGGGAATTTTCTCATTGGTATTTTTTGCATTTCTAAAAGTCTCGCCAACAGCAGCACCATGCCAGAATATTTCATTTTTCTTTACATCGATAAAGTCAATGATCAATGTACCTTCTTCATAACTCAAATACATCGGATTACAATATTCTCCACCACCCCATCTATCATATGGGTTGCAAAAATTGTTTACATTCCTGATTTCATTTTTTAAGAATGCCTGGACAATTACATCTGGATCTGTCGAGCGGGAATAGCCTCTTTCCTTAAAGTAGAGATTGATTGCATTTTCCACCCTTATGTTATTAATGGGACTAATTGAATCATCACAATCGCTTTCAATTTGATAGGTAGAAAACGAAGGTATGTTCACATCTGGAAGTTGATCGGTGTAATATTTTGTCGCACTACATGATACCAAGAAACAAAGCGCAAACAAAAAAAGTATTCTGTGCATCATTTTTATTTCAAATCTAGCACAAGAGTTTTAATGCAAAAATGATGGGCGTCATTGACGAACATGATCTTAATTCAATTCTCAACTTGCCGCACCACCAGTTTCAATGTATGAATAAAAAATATTTTTTAATTTTTTTCACACAGGAAACAACCATTCTGTAACTTGTGTGTGGCTCGTTATTAAATTTAAAACTATCATGTTCAGAAACATATCCATAAGTGGGGCATTCTTTGTTTTCTTAATATTGGTTTTTTCTCCATTCATTTTATTATCACAAAATTTCAAACCTGCCATCCAATTGGAACTTGAGATTCCATCACCAAATACCTACCCACAACTTGCTGACTTCGACGGAGACGGCGATACCGACATTTTGTGTTTTAGTATTAACAACAATCCGCAAACTGCAAATGGCTCACAGATTTGCATGTATGAAAATATTGGCACCAAAGAACAATTTGAATTTTCTACAATTTCTTGCTTTCAAGATTTCGATGCTACAAATAATTTTTATTGGGATGTCGGTGATTATCAGAATGATGGTGACATTGATATTTTTGCTCTCACTGTATTCAATGAGTTATCTCTATTATTTCAAGTATTTGAGAATACTGGCGATCTGAATTTCATATTAGGAAGTGTGATAGAATTACCTTTTTCTGCGCCAAATATATTAAATGATGGCTCAGTACTAGATTTTGATCATGATGGTGATCTTGATCTCATGATTACATTTGACAACATGGATGAATTAGATACGCTTGGTTCATTGCGTTCTGACCTGATTTATTTTGAAAACTTGAGTCAAAGTGATGATTTCGTTTTTGAAAACTTTCAAATAAACCCATTTGGATTTGAACCTATTGTATTTTCTAATGTACTCAATCCTGGTAACACATTAATGGAAGTGGCGGACTTTGATGCAGATGGAGACTATGACATTTTGCAAATTCCATTTCTGGACATATTTTCTTCCACTCTGATGTTGTATAGTGAAAACATTGATGGAGAATTTCAATCTCTGCGTCAAATTTCAGGACTTTTCGACATCAACGGACTTGCCATTCCTGGAGTAGGAGATATGGACAATGACGATGATGTCGATATCATCTTCAATCTTTTCGATGTTTCAATTTTTGAAGGAGAATTTATTACGCGTTTCTATTATCTTGAAAACACCGAGTTTGTCACCCAGACTACTGACTCGTCATCTTCGCAAAATGTTTCTGTGTTGCCAAATCCTGCATCTGATCAATTGTTCATAGCTGGGCTAGACAAAACAACACATACAAGCATTCAGTTAATAAATGCAAATGGTCACACAGTCTACAAAGTTCAATCAAAACATGCATCATCATTGAATATTCCGATTTCTCATTTTCATGCTGGCTTATACTATCTCAAGATTTTGAATGAAAATGGAATTGAAACTAAAAAAATTGTGGTTCGAGATTAAAAGTGTCATTATCGACGTTTCGTCTCTCCCATCTTTCTAAAACCATTTTATTAATCCAAATTCAAAAAATATCCCCTGAAGTTTGGCTTCTTGATAAATATCAAATAAACATACCTGACAGCCAGAACAACAAACACAATAATAAATATTGGTAAATATCTTAAAACAAACGATGGAAAAAGTGCTCCCAATATAAGCCCAAAAATTGCACCATAGGCTTTCAATAAACCTAAATCCTAAATGGTGAAATGTTCTTATACTTTATGATTAATATAAAGGTCAGTAACTTCTTCATCGTATGCCTTTTAAAATACAAGAATTGGAATTCGACTTTTAAATAATAACTTTCTTGTCAAACTGGAGCTATACAGTCTTTCCCACAATCTTCTATTTGATTTGAAAAATGCGATTATATCTGGTTCTTCATTTTGTACAAATTGCTGGACACCGGCACCAACGGAAGGCGCATGCGAAATGGTAAATTTTACATTTTCAATAGGACTGTTTAGGAAAGATACATTCATACCTTCATCCTTTGCAATGTGAACTAAATGTATTTTAGGATTCTTATGGTACTCTTCTATTTTCTGCAACCATTGAATAGAGGCCTTCTCTGATTCAGAAATTTCGCTAGTACTTTCAAACTTTGTAGGGAAGAGTATACTTATAATTCCTTCAAACTTAGCCTGATTTGGAATAGCCAATACTGGTACATTCGCCTTACTCATTGTATTCGCAGTAACGGTGCCTATCATACGATCTAACAAACTATACTTCTGACGCAATGCTGTAACGATAAGGTCTGCCTCGACTTCATCAGCCTTGTCAGCAATATCTGAAGACGGAAAAATCCCGTAAATCAAATGCACATCTCCCTGATTCTCGACCGGAAATGCACTTAGTTCATGTACCAAAAGTTGTTTAAGGTTCTTTTTTTGAGCTTCTATTACAGGACCAATATCAGTATGCTCAGTTCCTGTGATGGTTGAAACTGGAATGCTAAAAATATGGATCATATCAACTTTTGTGTCAGTCCCTGCAACAAAATTCATGAGATAGTTCCTTGCATTCTCACAGGACTGAGAAAAATCTGTAGCAAATAATATTTTTTTCATTGTGAATATTTTACTTCAATTTAAGCCTCGCCAATGGCAAAGGCATTGATTTTTATCACCTAGAGCACTGAGATTGGTCAATCAAAATATAAAAGGCGTAGAGCATTTAAGGCTACCAAAACTGTCGATCCTTCATGACCAACAACTGCCCATCCAAGTGAAGTTAGGTCTGTCACGATTAAGAAAATTAATAAGATTGCGACACCAATACTGATGAATGTATTTTGCCGAATGATTCGACTTGTTGCTTTGCTTAACGAAATTGCGAACGGAATTTTTGCCAAATTATCATCCATCAATGCTATGTCGGCTGTTTCTATTGCCACATCTGAACCCACAGCTCCCATGGCGAAACTCAAATCTGCAAATGCAAGCGCCGGTGCATCATTCACACCATCTCCGATCATTGCAATGGTGTATCCTTCTTTCTTTAATCTTTTTAAATGTTCGACTTTTTCATTTGGCAACAAGCCTCCATAGGCCTGAGTGATTCCTACTGATGTACCAATATGATTTGCAATTCTCTGTTGATCTCCAGTAAGCATCACCATTTTCTCAATTCCTGACCTTCTCAATTCTTGAAATATTTCTGAAACACCAGACTTTGCAACATCTTGTACAGCAATTATGGCCAATGGAGAATTGTTATCAGCTAACACCAAGGTGGTTTTACCTTGTTCTTCCAAATCGATGATTTTGGATCGAAGATCAGACGGTATGCTTGTATGGGTTTGCTTATGTACAAAATTTCTATTTCCTATAAAATACCTTTGACCATTCCAAATTCCACTTACTCCTTCTCCAACATGATTTTTTACATCCGATCCTAATTCCACATCTTTATGTTCTAATGTACTTTGGGCATCTTTCACAATTGCTCTCGCGATTGGATGATCAGACAATGATTCTATCCCTACAATTATCTTTAGTATACTTTCATTACTTTGCCCATTAAGATTGATCAAATCTGTTAATTTGGGCTTCCCTTCTGTTATTGTTCCTGTTTTATCCAAAGCCAAAGCATTGACTTTGTTTAATATTTCAAGTGACTCCCCACCTTTTATCAAGACACCATTTTTTGCAGCTCTGGCAATGGCAGCAATTACAGCACTTGGCGTAGAAATTGCCAAGGCACATGGAGAGCCCGCTATCAAAATTGAAACGCCCATATAAAAGCTGTCTAAAAATGATTCATCAACAATTAGAAACTTGAAACAAAAGGCCAATGAAATTGCAAATATGATAGGTACATATACTTTCTCAAATCGTTCGACTCGAAGCTGTACCTTACCTTTATTTTGCTCTACTTCATTGACAAGATTTATCATTTGGGCAAGTACAGTATCTGCACTTTCCTTTTTCACCAAAACTTCAAGAGACTCATTGCCATTCATGGTACCTGAATAGACTTTATTTTCTTCAGAATATATTGAAAAGTCCAGGCTAGCATCCTCCTTATTTATTGCATACTTTGAAACCGGCAGACTCTCTCCTGATATGGTACTCTGATCAACTGGCCCATGACCTGCCACAACTACGCCATCTACCGGTATGCGTGTATTAGGTTTGACTAGAACTCTATCCGCAATCTTGATTTCTGCAAGTGCAACTTTCTTGAGTCCCTCCGAAGAAATGACCAAAGCAAAATCATCGATTATATTTTCAAGGTTACGAAGGGAAGATCTGGCAAATCTCAATGAAAGTTCTTCAAGAGAATGGCCCAAACTAAAAAGAAACAAAAGTAAAGCTCCATCAGAAGGCCGACCTAATACCAATGTGCCAATGGCAGCCAAAAACATGAGCAAATCGATATTCCAAAAATGACTAAAGCTCATTGGAAACAAAGACCCCAAAAGATAGACAGATCCAAAAAGCATGCTTAAAATAAATAGAGCAGTAGATATAGAAGAATCAAATTGAAACAGGTAGATTGACATCAAGCCAGTCAGCCAAAGTATACCACTTACAATAGACAAAATGATATCGGTGGTGAAATATTGATTCAAATTATATCCTGAATTCATTTGACCAAAATAGCTGAATCTACAACTGAGAAAAATGAGAATTGTCATTGACCATGCTGATGTGTATCATTCACAAACAGAACAGGAAAAGAGAACTTGCCATTAAAAAAGAATGGATAAGAATCAACATTACCTCATCAAATCAATTCCACCTAAAATTCAAGTGGTCAATATGTATTTCGAAATAAAATCAAATTCTGATCAGCAACTTTTCAAGATTGTAAATTTTCTTATCAATTTGAATTAAGTATTGCATGATCTCAAATGTTCAAATCATAGCTTCTGTACTTGGATTTATCGCCATTTTCTTATACGCAATTAGAGAATTATCAGAGATTTTTGAAAACTTATTTGAGGAAAGAACGAGGCAAATGCTTGATGCCTATACCTCTACTTTTTTCAAAAGTTTCTTGGTCGGAATCATTGCTACTTTGATCATGGATTCATCATCAGCTGTGATGATAATAACTATCATCCTAATCAATAGTGGTAATCTAAATTTGAAAAAAGGAATTGGTATTGCACTCGGCGCAAATATCGGCACCACTTTTCAATCTCAACTTTTTGCATTTGATTTTCTGGAATACTCCTTCATCCTTTTGGTGATAGGCTTTTTCTATTTTTTTATGGAAAATGGCAAAAACAAAACCATTTTTAATATCATGTTTTTGATAGGACTACTCTTCTTTTCAATATTCCAAATAGAACAAGTGGTTGCTAATCCAGAGGTTTTCGAATTGCTTCAAGAATTTTTAAAAGAAGAGGGAAACTCACATTATGAACAGGCTATGATAGGAGGTTTATTTACCGTGATTCTACAATCTTCAGGTGCTGTAGTTGGTATTGTTATAAGTCTTGCAAAAGAGAATGTTGTTGGTCTACCCATTGCATTGGCCATTATGATGGGCGCTGAACTAGGCACTACATCCAATGTATTATTTGCAACCATTGGCGGAAGCCGGCAATCACTCTACCTCGCCATCTTCAATGTACTATTTAATATTTTTGCCATATCAATAGGGTTGATTTTCTTCCACCAATTCACTGATCTGATTGTTCTTTTATTTGGAAATTTTTCTGTAGCCAGACAGGTCGCTAATGGTCATATCTTGTTTAATGTATTGGCAGTAATATTGCTGCTTCCTTTCAGTTTGAGATATGCTTCTTTCTTCGATGATCTAATCGTGGAGAAACGAAACAAGCAATGGGCCAGTGATACACAATCTTAATTCAACAAACTTTCTATTTGATTCTTCAATTGGACTTTGGTCAACAAACCAGATTGTCTCCAAATCGGTTCGCCGCCTTTATACAAAATGAGCGTTGGAACACCTCTTACATTTAGTTTTTGACTCAACTCCTGATTTTTATCGATATCAATTTTTATTATTCTCAATTGTTCTTTCATTTCTGCACTCAATTCTTTGAGTATGGGTGACAACATTTTACAAGGACCACACCATGTTGCATGAAAATCTACCAAGACTGGCTTTTCGCCTGAGACAATAGTTTCAAATTTTCCTTTCATGTCTTATATGTTTCAACTTCTGTTAAGTTCTTTTAGATTCAATACCAATTTTTGGCCTTCTGGTCGCGTTACTTTTGGCGTTTTAAATTTCACCACCACAATAAGATTGCCTCTTGAATTTTTATTTCCATAGGCAGGAAATCCTTTCCCTTTGATTCTCAATTTGGCACCATAATCTGTTCCTGCAGGAATCTTTAATTTTACCTCACCATCAGGTGTCGGTACATGTATTTCTCCACCGATCAAGGCTGTGTAAATATCAATCTTCTTTTCAATAATTAGATCTAAATCCTTTTTCTTAAATATAGGATGATCTTGCACTTTGATATGGATAATTAAGTCTCCACGCTTTGCAAAACCTCGCTGTGCTAATCCTTTGTTTTTTAATTTCAAACTAAGTCCATCGTATGTACCTGGCTTAAGATTGATTCTTAGTTTTTCACCTTCGAAAATGAAGGTGGTTCTCTTCCCGAAAAAAGCATCATTGAAAGAAACCTGCAAATTCGCTTCCACAGTTTGTGGTTTTTCTTGAAATCCTGAGGTTCTCCTTCTTGCATTAAATGAATTCCGAAAGTCTGTCTGACCTCCGAAAAATTGTTCAAAGAAACTGGAGTAGTTTCCGAAATCTGAAGAGTCAAATCCAGAAAAATCATTCCCACTAAAAGAATATTGTCTATTTCCTGGACCGGAACTTTGTTGAAAACGAACATGATCAGCGTCTATCTGATCATACTGCTTCCTTTTTTCAGGATCGCTTAGAACCTCATGCGCTTCGTTGATCTCCTTAAATTTTTCTTCTGCCTCCTTATCTCCTGGATTTTTATCAGGATGGTACTTGGCAGCCAATTTTCGGAAAGCCTTTTTTATTTCTTTTTGTGTAGCGTTTTTCTTTACTTGGAGTGTTTTATAATAATCCTTGTAAACCATCATTTTTTTATTTTCACTTTTACAATTGTGGACTGAAAAGAAATGCGATTCTTTCCATCACTTTGGTAGCCAGACTTCTTTTTGAAAAATTTAAATAATGAACGACACTACTAGAACGCAAATCATTTAGGAAATAGTTCCGCATTTCGACAGCAACAGACTTGTCTTCAGATTTAATTGATAGTTCAAAGTTTACATCAAAACTTCTTTGATCAAAATTAGCAGAACCAATGATTGAAATCTCATCATCAATCACAAGAACCTTGCTGTGTAGAAATGAGCTCTTGTAATAATACACCTTGACTCCTGCTTTGAGTAAACTTCTAAATCCAGCTTGATTTCCTAATTTTACTATTTGCGATTCTGACAGCATTGGCAAAAGTATCCTGACATCAACTCCTTTTAGTGCGGCATTGATCAAAGAAAGTCGAATCGACTCATCAGGCATAAAATAAGGAACAGACAAGTATATGTATTTCTGTGCCTGATTCAAAGTTCTGAAAATGGTCAGCCGTATATTTGAATATTCATCATCCGGTCCACTTGCAATCATTGTTGTATTTATTTTCCCATTTTCGACATCCCTGTTTATCTTATTCAATTCATTGAGAAATTTTCCAGTCACAAAATGCCAATCAGTTAAAAAAATAAAATGTAAACCATTGACAATGTCGCCTTCCAACTTGAGATGTGTATCTCTCCACTTACCTAAAGTTCCCAAGGGTTTAATATAGTAATCGGCAATGTTCATTCCTCCAACGAAGACCACTTCTTGATCAATTACAATGAGCTTTCGGTGGAGTCGATAGTTGAGACTAATGTTTAAATATTTCAATTTGAATGGAAGAAAAGGGGCAACTTCAATCCCTACTTTACGCATACGGGCAATGCTTTTGTTCCTGAATCTAAGACTACCGAATCGGTCGTATATGAGACGAACTTTCACTCCTTCCTGGCTCTTTTGTTCTAGTAGTGAAATCAGCTTTTTACTCAATACTCCTTCATGAATAATATAATATTCAAGATGTATGAATTTCTTTGCTGATTTGATGGCAGTGAAAATTTCATGAAACGTTTCTTCGCCCTCATTCAACACTTTCATCTTTTTGGTCAACCCAAAATAGATATAATGTGAATTTTCCAACTCATCAGTTCCTTGATTAAAGTGCTTGGCTTTTTGGCTTGTTGAAATGAATTGCATGAAATGATTTTTATCGGTTTTTGATTTGTCAAAAAATACTTTGTGGCTTTTAGAGTCTCTGCCTAAGAAATGATAAAACAACATTCCGAAAATTGGAATAAAAAGAATCACCAAAAACCACAATATGACTTGCTGCGGTGTCTTCTTTCCGAAAAGAACAAAGGCAAAACTGATGAAGACCGCCAGACCATATAAGACAAATACAATATTCAAAGCAAGCATTACATTGAATTTTGGATTGGGTGATAAAGACTTTGGTATGCTGCTTCATAGCCAATATCAAAAATCTTTTCCAGATTACTTGTTTGCAGAAAATTATATTCTTCAAGCTGAAATGGATGTACCACAAATTGACATTGGTCAAATTTATTTATTGAATTATGATTTCTCGAAATCTTATAAGCCCTTTCAAGAACGGCCAGTGTAGATCTGAGTTTGTCATTTGGCTTATAGTTTAACGGATTGACATATACGCCCAAAATAGGGTTCGATTTATTACGAAGATGTTCAATTGGAAAATTATTGATAATGCCTCCGTCAGCATATATTTCTTGATCTATCTTTACCGCACTAAACACACCTGGAAAAGCAGCAGAAGCCAACAGGGGCCTGATCAATGGTCCATCGGAGAAAAGAACTTCTTCTCCCCTATTCAAATTGGTCGCATTAAAAATCAAGGGAAGTTTCAAGTCAGAAAATGAACTTGGCAAATACTCTTCAAACAAACCTCTAAACTGAGAGGTGTCTAAAAACCCTGGCTTTTTAAGTGAGTACCTTTTTAATGCAAAAAGAGAATGAGAAGAAAAAAATTCTAATATTTCTTTTGGAGAATATCCAGCACAATAAAAGGCCCCCACTACAGCTCCGATGCTTGAGCCTGCAACTTCTGTGATTTTAATCCCCAACTCTTCTAAGGCGGCAAGAACACCTACATGAGCCAAGCCTCTGGCTCCTCCTCCTGACAATACCAAGCTATAACTTGGCTGTTGAAATTGACTCTCTAAGTAAGTCATTCTTAATGGGTAATGAGGATTGGTAAATCTTTACAGCTGTGTAATATCTTTTCTGTGATTGAACCGATTGGGAAAAAAGCTTTGTCTGAATTTCCTCTGGCACCCATGATCAACAAGTCACATTTAGATCTGCGACAATAATCAACAATTTGATCCGCAATATCTCTTTTCTCATTCTCAATGATCTTGAATGAATATTTGTGCGATGGCAAATTGTACTTTTCTCTTGCTTCTTCAAATTCTTTACGAACTTGTTTTTTATGTGACTCAATGAGAAACTCATTTTCATCAAGACCGAAGTAGTAATCTGTTAAAAGCATTTTAAGTACATGAATCAAATCAATTTCCAAACCTGGATTTTTTGACTTCAATTCCATGGCTTGATTCACAGCCTTCAAAGAGTTGTATGAGAAATCAAAAGGAACTGCAATTTTAGACAACAACAATGTGGGGTCTGCGGGTACAAAAAATACATTAATCTCCTTTTTAAAAAACAAGCGTCTGGCGATCACTCCGCTTCCTTCTGTCAGTACTTTATTTCCTAGTATTAATAAATCGTAATCACTTTCATCAATCTCATTTTCTATTTCATCGATTGGATTTCCAGTTACAACACTGATATTAAACTTGTCAATCTCTTCATCTTTGAAATATCTTCTCAATTTTGTTTCCAAACTTGAAACCACTTGTGATTGAATACTCGGTTCTTGCGCATGCAATCTCTGACTGATAAACGCATCCATCATACGTGAGTCCATAACATGGAAAATAGTAGCACTTTGGATTCCCATAAAGGTATTTACAAAACTCGCAAATTTCAGAATATGCTCATCCATTGGAGTGCAATCGGCGGCTATAAGGATTCTTAGTTTGTTCATTGGTGAGAGTTTTATGATTTGCTACCTATTAAAATAAAGGCAATAACAATTAGGAAAACAATCCATTTGATGGTATTCCAAACAGATGGATACTTATAACTAAAAATCATATAATATTCTACAATCAAAACCAAGGCAATAGCAATCAATGCACCAATTGTAAATTTCATTTGATTATTCTCCATCAGGTATCCGAAAAGGACAAGTGAAAGAGAAATCAAAAAGAGCATCTTTGTTTCAATACTCAGTGTTCGACGGAATACTTTAAGCGTTTTCATTTTGATTTAATTTTTCATTATGCAATGCATTCATTACGTCATAGGGCGTGACAATACCGACAAGAGTACCAATGCTATTTTTCACAGGCATCGCCCTATAAACATTCTGTAAGAAGATTTCAATGACTTCTTTGATACTATGATTTTCATGTATAAAGTCGGGATCTTTGGTCATGATATTCCTAGCGATGATATCATCCTCAAATAAGAATATTCCATTTCTTAAAATATCGGATTCGGATATGATCCCTGTTAATTCACCATCCAGATTTTCAACCAAAAGATGATGCAATTTTCGACGGCGGAAAATCTCTTTGAATTCTCTAAGAGAATCATGCTCTTTAATTGAGATCACATCTCTTGTCATAATTTTGCTTACTGGATCAAACATTCTCATAGTTCAATTGTGTTAAAAAGTTCAAATTTTGTGTCCTAGAATAATAATCATCGATATTTCGAAATGTAGCTCTACTAATATTGCTCAGTGCTGTATGTGTGAAGAAGGCTTGATGTCCGGTCACAATCACATTATCAAAACCCAACAATTCATTGAATAAAGGATCGAATCCTTTTTGATTGGAATGGTCTCTAAAAAACAAGTCTGACTCGTACTCGTATACGTCGATTCCTAAACATCCAATCTTACCTGATTTTAATCCTTTGATACATGCGAGTGTATCCAAGTGTGCACCTCTACTAGTATTCACAATCATTACCCCATCTTTCATTTTCGCCAACTCTCTTTCTCCAATCAGATGATGATTTTGTTCAGTCAATGGACAATGCAATGAAATAATATCAGATTTTTCAAGTAGTGTATCAAAAGACACCTGGTCTATTTTTACGCCATTCATTCCTATTGGTTTTGGCTCGATATCATAACCAAGTAATCTTGACCCAAAGCCTTGCAAAATCCTCGCAACATGCAAACCAATATGACCAAGACCAATGAGTCCAATCGTTTTGTCTTGAATATTTTGCCCCATCAATCCTTCAAGAGAAAAATTGTAATTGTTTATCCTGCGAGATGTAGTTATTAATTTTCTACTCAAAGCCAACATCAACATAACCGAATGTTCAGCAATGGCAGCTGGAGAATAATTGCACACCCTTGCCACTGAAATTCCAAATGATTCAGCTGCGCTTACATCTACATTGTTGAATCCAGCCGTTCTCAAACAAATTAACTCAACGCCCATTTGCTTCAATTGCGCCATGGTGGTAGAATCAATACTGTCTCTACTTTTTACGCAAAGCACATGTATTGGACCAGCTTCAATCTCCAGAACTTCTTTCACCGACTCTTCATAGCACTTCATGGAAAAATCTTTCGAATCTCTTTTGAAGAATGGCAGTTCTTCCAGCATACTTGAGCACATTACAACCCTAATATTCTGGCTTTTCATAGAGGATATTATTTTTTAATCCTTCCAATGGCACAGCTTACAAGAGATTTAGCTTGATCGCTCAATCTGTTTTCTTTTGTGATAAGCGGATATCCCATCTTATCCAATTTGGCCAATGCTTCTGCTCTAGCTTCTTCATTGGAAAATTCAAAAGTCACTTTACCTTCTTGTGCAAAGACAACCGTGTTGCCAATTCCCTTGATCTGATCAAGGGTGGATGTGATTTGATTTTCACATCCACCACACTTGATATTATTAACAAAAACTACAGTTGTCATGCGCTCAGATTTTTGAGTGATGTATTCAACCATGACTCAGGATAAACTGTGACATTGGGGAAAGAAGTCTCAGTTCTTTTAGATTTCGTTCTTTTAAAACTGACACCTAAAACTGCACTTAAAAAAACTGGCAATGCCAATAAAGAAAGATAAGGTACGCCTAAAAAAGGTGGTACAATCACTATCAACATTAGTAAGTAATATCTCATAATGATTGTGTCGATTCTTGCTTCAAAAAATTTCATGATCTTTTATTTTTATTTTAAAGTTGAGGGTTTTACGAGCTAATTGAAATGATCTTAATCATTGACCAATATGATCTACATCAAAAAACCCGATTCAATGAATTGAATCGGGCCATTCACAATAACAACGTAAAATTGAATTGTCATGTAAACTCAAGTATTACGGCTTACATTAGATTTGAGTCAATAAATTGTAATAAATCCTTTATAGTAACAATTCCTTTTACCTTGCCATCTTCAGTGATCGGTATTGAGCTGATATTGAATTCTTTGAACAACATAATTGCTCTTTTTAAATCATCATTCTTCGAAAGAAATACCAAGGGATCTTGGGTCATGAGATCCTCTACTTTGACATCACCTTCTCCATTGGAATCAAAAATCGAGAGTACATCATAGGATGACAAAATCCCTTTCAAAAAACCATGTTCATCAGTCACTGGTAGGTGGTGGATTTTCATTTCGTGCATCAAGCGACTCGCAGTTGCGACATTTGCATTGGCATCAATGGTCAAAGCAGGATGCTGACTCACTTCATTAATTAGAGCATTTTCCATAATTACATTTCAAAATTTATGGGTGATAAAACATCGCACTCTTCCAGAAAATTTCTCTTCATAATATTCTTGAATTCTTGAGAAGTAGGATCGATAATGTATTTGGTTTCTCCATCTTCCAGGTCACGGGTTCCAATATTTTTTGCAAGCTCTTGTAGCTGTTCGTAGTCTTTTGGAAGTTTCAGAAAATTCCAGACCAATTCATCGCCACTGATCTGCGATAATGTAAAGCAGTACCATTCATTCAAGACACTACTTATATTCAAAAACAATATGCCATCTTGAAACTTTGCAATCTCTCCTTGAGCAAAGGAAAACAAGGTATCAGTATTTGTAATGACATACTTGATGGTATCTTCAGTAACATATTCAAACGATATGCACTCCTGAATTCCTGGAAAATAAAGCATGCCATCTTTTATCAAACAATCTTCTGACTCCATAATATAATCCAGACTTTGTTTAACCTCATCTCTGTCTTCCAGTACAATAATATCTTTGTGAATGGTCATAAGACTACTATCACTTTGACAATTGTACAACCCTGTAAATTCCTCGGGAATCTCCAAAATTCTTTCAGCATCAGGAGGTACAGCACTTTTGAAAGCCACGGTTTCCTCACATGCGTTGAGGCTAAAAAGCAAAATTACCAAGGACAGAAAGCTTAAATATTTCATGATTTGTTGTTTTAATTATAAAGTGGTGGCCAAAGTTTGAGATATCTCAATTGCAAATCTGTAGGCCTTTTCCTTTGCTGCTTGTCTGTTTGATTCAGCATTGTAATTTTCATCATTGGGCTTCATGAGCCAAAATTCTGCATCTCCAATTATTTCTGCACCTGCATTTTTAAGCATGCCTTTGAGTTGCTTTGCAGCCAAATTGGTTTCTCCGGCACCCAAGGTAACAGCCGCTACTCTGTGGTTTTGCCAATCCCGGTTTTTGATCAATGTCGCGACATTCCAGTCTGGTGCAAAGTTGTATGTATTTGCACACAATACAGTCAGGTCATAAAGAGCTAAATCTGGGACATCCTCATTGGTTGGGACCACGACTACCTTGTAGCCTGCACTTTGAAGACCTTTGGCAATCTGAATACTTACCTGCTCATCAAAATCTGAAAATGGATCAGGATTGTAAATCACTGCTGCTTCTCCAACAATTTCAGTAAATGGCTCGAGCTCAATCAAATTGCCTTTCCCAGAAAATTGGGTATAGACCGTTGTTGCCAACCATGCAACAAAGACAAATAAAAATGTGTAAAGGAAGACTTTTAAAATATCCATAATTCAAGTTTTTAATAATCAATACTCACCACAGGTATTTTGCTGTGATTAACCAGCATCTCTACATTACTACCTAAGAAGATCCTCTTTAGTGGATGACGAACCTTGTTTGAAATCCCAATAAGTCCAATTCCAAAGTCTTCAGAGAAGTGTCGAATTCCAGCTTCGATAGAATAATCTGAATAGAAATGTGCAAAGACATTATGCTCGGTTGCCAAACTCTTGAAATCCTTAAATGATTCATGCATCAAAAGACTAGGTTGGCTGAAAAATCCAGTGGTATTTACAGTCATTATATGAACCTCTTCCACCTCCAACACCTTGATGAATTCAAGGAATCGCTTAAAGGCTGCTTTGTCTTTTTCATCAAGACCTGTTACAAAAAGGGCCTTCTTAAAATTCAAATTCTCAATTTTCTCTTTCACAGCCAATACCTGAAAATGTAATTTTCTGATTACTTTTTGCGTGTTTGATCCTATCAGGAGTTCTTCCTTTCCGGAAGCTCCATGAGATCCCATTACTATGAGGTCAGGCTGTATAATGTTTGCTTGATAACTTATATTCTTTAGAAATTTTCCTTCGAATATGTCAGAATAGACCTTGAGTCCTTCCGCTTGAATATCTTTTTTAATTTGGGTCAACTCTTTTGATCTCTTCTCAAATTCATGTTGACATAAAAGTTGATATTCCTGCTCATTTTTGAAAGCATTTTTCCACCCATGAGGATACTCTACGGAATGAAACAAATACACTTCTGCGTTAGTCCTCTTTGCTATTTTAACTCCTACATCTATGGCTCTTTCAGCATAGGCAGAAAAATCGGTAGGTATCAATATCCTTTTCATACTAAATTGTTCTTGAGTGATTAAGAATTCTTATCAATTCTTTGAATGTGGTGAAAATCATGGTAATGCACTTCCTTGTACTTTTCAATTTTCACATCCAACTTCTTCATTGATTCTCTCAAAGATTTACGAAGATCATCGCTGCTTGACTCTACAAAAATCATATTAGATTTTTCAGGTTTTGTCATCAGTGAAACCACATATTTATCTTCATTTGTGGCTTTTACCTTTACATCAATTGCCTTCATAAAATCATACACACTGTAACGTTTACTCAATACCTGATTCACGAATCTTGATTGGTTTTCTTTAAGTTGCATTTGAGGTGCTTCAATTTTAATATCCATTGTTATTGTGTTTTAATTGTTATTGTGATTTAATGTTATTGGACTGAGTTTAATCCTTTTCGATTTTGAGTTTGCAGACTCCAGTGGTCTGTACTTGTAGTTTGTAACCAAACTTTGTTTGACCTTCTAAAAATCTGAGCGTGTAGGCCCATTGTTTCGAATGCTGCTTCCAATTCTGCCACTGTTTGGTTCTCATTCAGGTCAATGTTGATTTCTTTAAATCCTGGTACGAGTTCTTCAAAAGTTGACTCATTTGAGGCTTCTTGATTTTTATGACTGCCTTCAAATACTTTGTGAGCATCTTGATAAAATTCAATTTTCAACCCACCATATTGAAGATGGAAGTCTTCTTGGAATTCTCGAATTTTTCTTGATGGTGATATTTTCATGTCTTAATAATTTTATTGTAAATATCTTCCCATACCCATTGATAGGGAATGATGCTCGTCAGTGAGAAAACTGACTTTGGTCAATAAAATTCATCAACAAACTCTTCGATTCTAAATTGATATTGGCTCTCAATGTTGTTCTTGTTTGCATCAAAAACATCAGACAAATAAAAAGAGGCGAAGAACTCAGTCCTCCGCCTCAAAAATTATTTAGGTAGAATTTATCCAATATTTATAAAGTGATGCCAACCATAAAACCAAATTTAGGTTTCACGCCAGTAAATTGAGGATCAAATACCCCATATTCATCATAATACATCAAATCCATATCTTCAATAAAATCGCGATACTCATCATTTACTTCTGACTTTCGTATACCTCCTCCGGTATAGAAGTCTACAAGGATTCTTTCTGTAATGTTAAATTGAATGCCCATCAAAACACCACCTTCAAAAGACTGGTTTGTGGACGTGAAAGCCTGATTGCTATACTCAAACGTCGCTTCATTGTATATTCCTTCGATGAAATCTTCAGAATAATCTTGATATAACGCATACGCTCCACTGTACCAACTAATGCTGTGCATTCCTAAAAATATCCTCCCACCTTCTTCTTTGGGAAATCGATTCAGTATATATCTGTATTGAGCCATGATTTCAAATCCTTCCTTCGATTCCTGACCTTGTTTTAGAAATATCGCTGGACTGATCTGAAAAGTTTGCTTCAAGCCAGGCATTGTTCTTTCATAAGATACTTGAAACTTTGAAAATCCAAGTTCAAATGGACTTAATTTCAATGCGTTCATTCTTTGACCTGATGTATTTTCTATAATGAAAAACAAAAGTGGTAATATGATTAATTTTTTCATGTTTGATTTTTTTTCGTTGAATAATTATTGTTAGAATATCATTGGCATATTAATGGATCGTATCAATTCATCGTTGGCATAGACTAGTATTAATTCATTCAATGCCGCCCCCATATCATCGCATGGAATAACATAATGAGTGGTGTTAGATTTGTTGAGAGCCGTTTGAAATTGTTGATGACATTCTTCAAAACTATTTTTACTCATTGTATGGAGATCTGTGTCGAAGCCTTCAAACCAAGCCGTTATGCTTGCGTTGTCAATACTTTTGTATCCGGTCCAGTTACGTTCAAGGTCTTTCAACAGATCCTTAAATTCAAACCATTCCATTTTTCCAAACATGATATCATTGACAACAAAATGAATTTCCAAATATGAATCATATACCTTCCAGAGTTGATCAAGTGGATAGTCATCATATTCAAGACAGTCTCTTACAGCTCTAAATTCCCAAATAAGTTCATATGCAAAACTGGCTAGATTACTGTAATTACCATTTTCTTCACTTCGTTCCATTATCTTTATAAGGTGATCAACCGATGCTTTAAATTCTTCTAGCTTCAAGCCATTTTGTTGATGGAAATGGAAATCATCCTGATTTTGATTCCATACCTTTTTTAGATCTGTCAAAGCATACCAACTTTCTTCTTCACAATGATTGGTTGCAGCATACCAGAGTGTAATCAATGCTTTGTCCATTTCTGGTAATACAATATTCTTATTGTGAATGTCAGTTGCGCTGGTATTGAGAAAAAACATTATTAATGAAATCATGGTCGGGTTTTTAAAATTTTAAAACAACATGCCTTCTTATCAGACAATCCATTTCGGATTCATGATTATGGGTAAGATAAGATTGGCTGTCTCTGAGTTTGCATCCAAATTTTTCAAGTATGGTAAATACTTTGTTGAGCACGTCAACGCGTTTGTAACTGAACTCAAAAGATTTATTCTCCAGATCAATCTTCAAATCTCTCAAACCCATAATGTCATCTAACTTTCTGCTTATATTCAGGATGAGATCAGGATTTGTTTTTTTATTTATATAGATTTTTACCTTGTTCATAGGACTTTGATTTAGCCATTTTCCTGGTAATATCCTTTCAGCAAATCGTAAGGTGTAATAATACCTACTGCTTTAGGGCCATTGATAACTGGCAAGCAATGAAACTTACCTTGGAGTAAAAGCTCAACAGCATATTCTACTGAATCGGATTCATTGACAGACAATACAAAGTCAGTCATTACATCCTTGGCAACAATGCTATTCATGCTTAAAGCAGAGTATTCTACTCCAGAAGATTCTCGGTTCAAAATTTTTATTCTTTCAAGGATATCGTGTTTTGAAATTATTCCGCTCAGATTTCCTTTAGAATCATTGACCAATAAGTGAGACAAATTATTCGTATCCAGAACTTTCATCACTTCGATGAGGCTGATCTCTTCTGTCACAGATATCGGACTTGCAGTCATATATGTTTTTACAATTCTTTTCATTTTTCAAAATTTTGATTGATTAATAATGTTGACTTTAAGCCTGACTCTCGACTTGTTGATGACTTTGTTTTAGTAATTCAAGGAAATCGTAGCTTGTCAAAAGTCCCTCATACAAATTATTCTTTGTGATGACAACTGCATGGATTTTGTTTTCGAGTAGAATGTCAAGTACTTTCATGATAGGATCATGCACATCGACACTGACAACATTTTTTGACATGACATCTGAAGCAATCAATGATTTGAAGAACTTCTCATTTGTAATCTTTGATCTTGATACATTGAAATGAGTAAACTCATCTTGCAATTGAAAATAGTCCAACTTGCTTATCATTCCAACGCATTGATTGTCTGCGTTAACTACAGGGACATGATGAAAACTATTTGTTTCAAAAATTTCGCAAACTTTGTCCATAATGGTGTTAGGATTTACGACCACAGTATTTTTGGTCATAATCGAAGAAACTGAGTTAAATAGTGATAAATTCATGATAAATAATTTTTAAAGCTCGCCGGCCATAGAGACCGGCGAAGCATGATCAATTAACTGACTTGAATAGTCATTTTTTTGGTTTCTACACTTTCGTTTTTTGGTATTACAACCTTTAGAACACCTTCTGCATACTCTGCAGAAATATTCTCGGCATTGGCATTCTCCGGAAGAGTAAATGATCTACAGAATGATTGATAGCTGTATTCTTTACGAGTGTAATTCTTCTCTTCAGTTTCAGTTGAAGACTCCTCTTCTGAACTGATAGCAATTACGTTTGAGTCAATCTCAATTTTGAAATCCTCTTTTTGCTTTCCTGGAACTGCAAGTTCAATCGTAAAGTCTGATTCAGTTTCTGCAACATTTGCCGCAGGGGTATTGGATCTTTCTATAGGTAATCGCCAATCTTGATTGTTTGAGAAAAAATCATCGAATACCGAATTCACCAATGGTACTAGAGGTCTGTTGGTCCATTTTACTAGTGACATAATTAAATGATTTTGATTGTTAAGTAATACACTTCAAATATCATCTAGATCGCCCTGCTTTTAAATGATCTACGTCAATCTAGCCAATGAGAATAGTCATCTTTGTTTTTGACAAAAAAAATGGGCACCCTCTATGGGCGCCCACCAGTTATATTGAATGAATCGGTTGTCTAAGACTCAAACCAAGGGAATATCAAAAGTGGATATTCAAGATGAAACAATTCTTCTTTCATAACACTCCTGTGAAATATCCGGTCCCAAAAAGATCTTTGTTTATGCATGAGCACGACGGCATCTGCTGATATCTCTCCAGCAAAGTTGTTAAGACTACTCGAAACATCTCCTTCGAGTTTGATGTTCGCCTGATTCCATTCGTACTTTTTTAAGACTGGAGAATTGACAAAAGCATTGGGCAGATGTGTAGCCTGAGCACTATCAACAATGGCAAAATTCAACAATGGTTTTTGTCCCAAAAGATCAAAAAATCCACCCATGGCATCCAACAATGACGTTTTCTCGATACAGTCCTGACTCAGGCCAATCACCAAGCTTTCAAGCTTATCAAACCTCACCATGGGCGGAATACACAGTACGGGACAAGTGGCTTTGCGAGCAAGAGTCTCTGTGAGACTCCCTATCGTCATATCTTTTACGGCATTCAGACCAGATGATCCAAGTACGATGAGATCAAAATCATGCTTCAACGCATATTCTGGAATGAAAGTCTTTGGAGATGCTTTAAACAACGTAGTTTTTAGTGTAACATCCGGATCTGATCTCTTTGTGGAATTCACAAGATCATGAAGATCTTCTGTGGCACGATCTGCCATGATTCCATCGATCTTTTTAAAGACATCTGATCGGTTTCTTACTTCAAGACAGTGTAGTATTTCAATTTCACCATCGCCGACATTTTCAGATAATTTTACGGCAAAGTCGATGGCATTGATTGATGTATTTGAAAAATCTGTAGGACATAAAATCTTCATAATAGTGACTTTAATTCATGAATAAAATGGGGATGTCTGACTTCATAATCAGCTCCTTTGATAAATTCTTAAATAACATGGAATGCATAAATGATTTCTTTTCAGGTAAGACCATCAAAAGATCAGCACCAAAGTTGTAAGCCGAAGCAAGCAAAGATTCAGAGACATTTTTAGAATTTAATACACTAACTTCAAAGCCAAACTCTGGCTCTTTCCCAAGTAGCATACTATTTACAATTGTTTCGTAGGCCTTGTCAAAGTCTTGCTTTTCACTTTCTGAAATGTGCAAAAACTTAAGAAAGGCAAGGTGATCCATATTCCATTGTTTGATTTTCCTAACCAAGGTAGAAGACTCGAGATGATAATCGCTGGCAATCATTACTTTCTTTACACCATTGTGCGCGGCATACCTTGGAATGAGATAGACTGGTTTGTTTGAACCTTTGACAATTCCTAATGAAATGGTTCCAATCCATCGATCAAAAAAGTCATACTTATCTCTTGTTCCCACCATAACACAATCAATGTCATCTTCAAGGAATTTCAATATGGTCACAACCGGCGCACCTGATTTGACTTCTATTGATATATTCTCTGGAATTTTATCATAATTAAATTTAGACTTAATCATTTCCTCCAGTTCTTCGTAGATCACCTGTATCTGTGTTTTACCTGGTTTCAAGTATACCGGCTGATCCAAATCAATGAGACCTGAGGTGGCATGAACAACCTTATATTGTGCATCAGGGTAAGCATCCATGGCATACTGTATCGCATTAAGTGACACCTCTGTGAAATCTACAGGTATTAAAATGTTTTTCATACTTTTTGGATTTATGGCTTTCGAATTATGCTTTGTCGTGGAGTATCACCAATGGTATTTTGGTATTCATTTTCATTCTCTTTGTTACACTTACGTGAAATAATTTTTCGAGAATTCCTTGATGTGATTTGTACATTGCGAGTATATCAATTTCATTTTCTTCGCAATATTTATTGACATCTTTTATGATATCGTTTCCATCTATTCTATCATTTCGAAACTGACATGATGGGAAGATGCGTTTTGCATAATCAATGATTTCTTCTTCAGGATAGGCGTGAAATCCATGATTCACAAACCTGATCTGCGAAGGTTGAAATCCGATATCATCTTTCATTTTTTTCAGGGAATTACAATCGTCTAAAAAATCTCTTACCAACATAGCAACTCTACCAGTACCATTTATCTTAACCTGCGGAGGCACGATAATGACAGGACAATATGCGTCGCTGGCTACTTTTGTAGATACAGAACCAAAGTAATTTTTCATGGATCCTCCGCTGCCTTTGCTCCCCATAATGATGACCGCTCCTTCTATTTCTTTTGAAAGTTCGATCAATTTCTCAGCTGGATATCCGGTATAGAATTCGGAATTGCATATGATAGACGAATCATTGAAAGCTAAGTCAGAGCTCAAATTTTTCGTGTACTGATCTAATCTATTTCTTTTTATCTCTTCAACTTCATCTATCCCACTTTGATACATGGAAAGATCTGCTGCCACAGGACGATAAATATGAACCAGATTAAGAATTGCATTTTTCTCTTTTGCCAAGTGCATGGCATATTCTACAGCTTGATTTGAAGCATCTGAAAAATCGACAGGAACAATAAACTTTCTCATAGAACCGAAACTTTCTTTACTAAGTAACCAATGTTTTAATTCATTAATAAAAAGGGAGAGATTATTACCTTCATTGTACAGAACCTCATCTTCAATTCTGAACGCAGGTATCTTCTTCAAATCATTTTCCAGAAAACTGGGCGTATCCAATATTTCAGTTACATTGATTTGTAGATTTGCACTATTGGCAGTTTCTTTTAGCAAGCTTTTGTAATACTCAAAAGTGTATGAAGGCTTGCCATAAATGGTCACATCTATCATTGCAGGTTGTATTTATTCTCAGCTAATTTGTCTTCAGCCAATCGGTTAATAATATCAAGTGGAGTTACTATTCCTACCAATTCATCTTGGTCGAGAATTGGAATGGCATGAAATAGGTTTTCCTTGAATATTTCTAAGGCAACATTGATTTTCTCATCTTTCTGCATGGTTGCCAATTTTGAAGTCATTATTTCTTCAACCAGATGAGATTTCATTCTCAATTCATCCAATTTCTTTTCAGATGATTTATTTCCTATACCTCTTTGAAAAAGCAGGAAGTCTGATTTACTCACCATACCCAATAAGTCTGAGCTTTGTGTAACCAAAACATGGTGAATTCTGTGCTTGTTGAACAATTCTCCCAATAAAAATATAGGATCATTTTTACTCACAGTGATCAGTTTGTCTGACATAATCTTGCTAATAGGATCTAGTAAATTCATGCTTAAATATTTTGTTTCAAATGTATACTCAGTATCTTGCTTGTCGCATGATGGAGGTCATTTTAGCCAATGATCTTGATCACCCTAGAATAAGATTATGGCAGAAAGTACGAACTACGAAGACTTAGCAAAACGACTGGCTGGTGTGATTGAAGCTGCCATTGATGGCATTATTACAATCAATCAGGTCGGGATCATTGAGACTATAAACAAGTCAGCCGCTGAACAATTTGGCTATGCGCCCAATGAGGTCATCGGTCAGAATATAAAAATGTTGATGCCTCAACCTTACCGAAGCGAGCATGATGGGTATCTCAAAAGGTACAATGAAACAAGAGAAGCAAGAATCATAGGTATAGGAAGAGAAGTAACCGGCAAGAAAAAGAGCGGAGAGGAATTTCCATTTCGTTTAGCAGTGAGTGAAGTAATATTGAATGATCGAATACTCTTCACAGGGATCATCCATGATCTTTCAGACATAAAAGCCGCAGAACAAAGATTGGTAAGTCTAAACATAGAACTGGAAAGAAAGGTGGAACTGCGAACAGTAGAACTCGAAGACTCCATCAATAAACTCCTTTCTACAAATCAAAAACTAAACGACAGAGAACAAGAGCTTCAACTTGCCCTTGCTAAAGAAAAAGAACTCAGTGAATTAAAGTCAAGATTCGTTTCAATGGCTTCACATGAGTTTAGAACACCTCTAAGTACTATCCTATCTAGCGCCTCGCTCATATCAAAATATACAGAGGAAGCACAAAATGAAAAAAGAGAAAAACATATCAAGAGAATAAAATCAGCCGTCAACAATCTCACAGGCATACTCAATGATTTTCTTTCATTAAGTAAAATTGAAGAAGGAAAAGTTGATGTAAATAAAAAGAAATTTGACTTTGCAGAATTATGCAATGACATCAAACAAGAGGTAAAAGGAATCCTCAAAAAAGACCAAAAAATAAAATTAAAGCTCGATGATGATCTTATCATTTATACCGATCGTAGAGTACTCAAAAATATTATGTTTAATCTGATTTCGAATGCTATAAAGTACAGCAACGAAGGCACGACTATTGTTTGCACAGTTTTCAGAGAAGCCGACAAAATTTTGTTTGAGGTTCAAGACCAAGGTATTGGAATACCTGAAGATGAACAGAAATACATTTTCTCTCGCTTCTTTAGAGCAAACAACGTTGAAAATATTCAAGGTACCGGGCTTGGATTAAATATTGTAAAAAGATATGTGGAACTTTTAGGAGGGGAAATTCAGTTTGAAAGTAGACTTGGAGAAGGAACAACTTTTAAATTTAACCTACCAGTCTTTTAATCAAAAACACTATGAGTAAAATATTAGTTATTGAAGACAATACTGAAGTAAGAGAAAATCTCGTAGAAATTTTAGAACTTTCTAACTACGAAGTTGTCTCAGCTGAAAATGGAAAAATCGGAATCGAAAAAGCCATTGAACATGTACCTGACATCATATTATGCGATGTCATGATGCCTGTTCTAGATGGTTATGGTGTCATGAAAATATTGAGTAAGAATCCTAAAATAAACCACATCCCATTAATATATCTGACAGCAAAAGCAGAGAAAGCCGATTTTAGGAAAGGGATGAGTTTGGGTGCAGAAGATTACATCACAAAACCTTTCGATGATGTTGAGCTTATCGAAGCAATAGAAACACGATTAAAAAAAGCTGAGCGTATTCAAAATACATTTGATGATACAGATGAAGGACTTCAAAGATTTTTCTCAGAAGCAAAAGCCAATGAAGAATTTGAGAAACTATCTACAGACAAAGAAATAAGATCATTCAAAAGTAAGGATGTAATTTACGAAGAAGGCGACGCTCCCAGGTACTTATATTTTATCATAACTGGCAAAGTCAAGTTATTTCAAACCAATGATTATGGAAAGGAATTAACTACTGAACTGCTTTCTCCTGGTGATTTCTTTGGTTATTTTTCCTTGCTTCATGGAAACAATTATATAAACTCTGCGACCTGTCTTTCAGATTGTTCATTGAGATTAATTCCGAAAGAAGATTTCTCATTACTCCTGTACAACAATCGAGATTTTGCAGCCCAGTTTATTAAAATGCTATCCAATAAGACACACGACAAAGAGAAGAAGCTAATCGAAATGGCTTACAGTTCTGTCCGTAAAAAAGTCGCTAACGCATTGGTCGAATACGTTGATTCGGATAATTCAGAACTCCAAATAAAATCCATCAATACAAGTCGAGAAGAACTGGCAGCTTTGGCTGGAACCGCGAAAGAAACGTTGATTAGAACCTTATCTGATTTCAAATCGGAAGGGCTCATCGGTATTGAAAATAAAAATATTCTTGTACTCAAATATGATGAGTTGAAGAACATGATTCAATGAAAATCAACTAATTTTCAATGTGCGCACAGGGCAAGAGAAATATACTTTACTTCGATGGGGTCTGTGCTCTTTGCAATTTTTGGGTAGATATTTTAATTAAGTTTGACAAAAATCAAAGACTCCAATTCGCCCCACTCCAAGGTCCTACAGCTGCAAATTCAATTGATCAAAAGCACATTGAAAATCTTACCACCCTTGTCTTTATAAAAGGAGAAGAAACTTTTACAAAATCTGATGCAGTGATCTATTCACTGGCCTCCATAGGTGGAATATTCAAACTCATTTACATCTTCAAATTAATCCCCAAATTTATACGTGATAAAATCTACACTTCTATTTCAAATCACAGATATAAATGGTTTGGAAAGAAAGAAGCATGTAGACTTCCAACAGAGGAAGAAAGAGGTAGATTATTACCATGATGATGAATGGTTTGTGGTGGATGTTGAGTGGTGAGAGATGATTGATTTGTGGTGAAGATTTCAAAAAATTGATATCTTTCAGCCTTTAGATTTCCTAATTACGAATCCAAAGAATAAAAATGAAAGAAATTAAACTTTGTAAATTCTCAACATTAGAAGACAAAAAACCTACTGGCTTTCAAGTCAAAGGACTGGATTTGGTGGCTATTAGATATGGTAAAAAAGTATCTGTCCTGTATGGAAGGTGCTTACATAGGGGAGCATTGATGGCTGATGGATATATTGATGGCAACAATATCATCTGTGGAGTACACGGTTGGGATTACAGATTTGACACCGGAGTAAGCGAATACAATAATGCAGAGGTGCTTCATAAATTTTATGCTGTCATTAAAGAAGGTGACGTACACATTGATGAAAATGAAGTAAAAGAATTTCTTGAGAATAATCCTCAACCATTTAACAGGAAAGAATATCTAGGCCAATACGCAGACACCCATCCGGAATCAACCGAACCATATACGAAGTACATCAAAGAATTGGCCCAGAACGGATTAAAAAATTGGGGTCATCATGGACCTTCAGCTGCGATGGGAGTTGATAGAAATACACTTCCAAAATGGGAGAACATCCAATTTCTTCCAGCGCAACTAGCGAAAAGACCATTGCTTGATGAAGAAAAAGTAAACACAAAAGTTGTCATCGGAAAGACCGCAAAAAAACCTTTAGAAATTGATATTCCTCTTTTTGTCTCAGATATGAGCTTTGGATCATTGAGCAGAGAAGCAAAGATATCTTTGGCGATGGGAGCAGAAATGTCTGGAACCGGAATTTGTAGTGGTGAAGGTGGAATGCTACCTGAAGAACAGGCCAATAATTCTAAATATTTTTATGAACTTGCCTCAGGGAAATTTGGTTTCTCTTGGGCGAAAGTAAAAAAAGCACAAGCCTTTCATTTCAAAGGCGGACAAGGAGCAAAGACGGGAACCGGTGGCCACTTACCTGGAAATAAAGTAACCAAAGAAATTGCAAAAGTCAGAGGACTGAAAGTCGGGCAAACAGCCATTTCTCCAGCTGCATTTCCTGATCTCTTTACCGTGGAAGACTTTGCAAATGTTGCCAACGAAGTTCGGAAGAAAACTGGTGGTATTCCTATCGGATTCAAAATTGCAGCATCTCATATCGAAGCAGATATTGACTTTGCTTTAAAAGTGGGTGTTGACTATATTATTCTAGATGGAAGAGGTGGAGGAACAGGTTCGGCACCTACCATTTTGAGAAACAATATCAATGTACCGACCATTCCTGCTTTGGCAAGAGCACGAAGACATTTAGATAAAATTGGTGCAAAGGATATCACATTAATTATCACAGGTGGACTACGGGTCGCTGAAGATTTTGCCAAAGCCATGATGCTTGGAGCCGATGCGATTGCCGTTTCCAATTCAGCTTTACAAGCGATCGGATGTATTGGGATGCGAGCCTGCAACTCCAACAATTGCCCAGTTGGTATTGCCACTCAAAAAAGCCATTTACGTCAGCGGTTAATCATCGAAGGTTCAGCAAAACAATTGAACAATTTTTTCGATGCTACAAATGAATTAATCAAAGTGATAGCTCGTGCTTGTGGCCATGATTGCGTCAGCAAATTCAACCACAGTGATCTGTCGACTTTTGATCACGATATACATAGACTTACTGGTATTCAATATGCGGGAGTGTTGGGCTAAAATAAAGAAGCATTGCTTTGTGACTGAACGCACATTACCAATAGGTTTACTATGATATTGTTCTCAGTTGGGTGAAAAAGAATTACCACCTCCAATCAGGCCAAAAAATGGAGTATTAATGTAAACATGAAAAGAAAGCTGAATAAATCTGGAGGAATGTCAGTTCAGTATGCTTTCTCGTTCGAATAGTTTCTGCTTCTCCAGTGAAATAATTCGTCCTATTGAATTAATTGAAATACAATA
>JAHDDD010000299.1 GCA_020629535.1 Saprospiraceae bacterium | reverse complement strand
GATCAAATACACAGTACCTGGGGTTGAATTCCAGCTTGCTATTGATCCACCACCCGAAATACCACATCCGTCATCATCTTGAGTGAGGCATGTCAAGTTTGTGGCTATTCCATCTATGCAAGGTGCGGTGTAAATAGATATTTGTGTGTCAAAATTAGTGAAGGTTCCGCAAGTGGAGGCAGTAAAAACACTTCCGTCTCCAATGACCTGAAACCAAACTGTTTGCCTTAAGGAATTGGATCCCGGATTGAAGCAATCCGGAATGGGAGTATCATTGGCAGTGGAATTATTGCCTTGAAATGAATCTGTGCAAAACAATGGTATTGCTGAACCGCAAAAATTTGTTTGGGCTTGAAGTTGGTTTGTTATCATAAAATACATGAATACCACCTTAGACCCACTTAGAAGAAATGTTCTAAATTTCATGTCTTAATTTTATAAGATCAAAGCTCATTTGAGATTGGACCCAGTTAAATAATATGATTGGATAATTGTATAAAGTATTATTAAATGGCTTGGCTCCTTAAATCCACCAAATCGCATTGGATGGCAACTCTTACCAGACCGGCGATGTTTTTCACATCTAGTTTTTTGAAAATATTGCTACGGTGAGACTTTACTGTCTCGTAGCTGAGGAATAGGCGTGAAGCAATCTCCTTTGTAGAGAATTCAAAGGTGATCAATTCAATGATTTCGGATTCTCTCGGAGTAATCAATGGGATATTGATTTGCTGTGAAGCAGTTGGAAGATGTTGATTCATGATTTAATTTTAAGGGGTTTGGAAGTAATGTATTATCTATAAAAATTGTAGAAAGTTGGAAGTTGTTTTATCATGACTTTTCATTCTAATAACAATTCAAATGTAGATCACATTTCTGAGGCTCACAATCACATGATCATGTGGTTTTGAGGTAAATTCACCCTCTAAATGTTATCGAAAGAGTTAAAAAAGTTGATTTTCAGTAGAGTTGATGGCACTGGTTGGAATGTTGAGCCGATGTTGAGCATTTGAGAGCCAATTACTCATCAAGATATAATCTCATCCATTTCAATAGCTAGGATCTGTCCGCGTGCTCTTTTTTGAACTTGCAATACGACGACGTGATTTAAAATTACTTGTTACCATATCCAACAAAAAAAACACTCACCTTTCGGCAAGTGCTTTTTTGATTGGAATTTCGTTGTGTTTTGATTAGTAGTCGAATGCCTGGTTTTCGATTGATGCTTTGATGACCAGGTCATGATATTCTTCTGAGGTAAGACCGTCGAGACAATAGTCGATCGGATTGACATGTCTACCATTGATCAACACTTCATAATGAAGATGCGGAGCAGTACTTGTACCAGTATTTCCCACAGTTCCAATTTGTTCACCCTTGAGTACTTTGTCACCCTTTTTTACATGGATTTCATCCATATGCGCGTATCGGGTTTCATAGCCAAAACCATGATCAATGACAATATTGTTGCCATATCCTTTACGACGTTTTTCAACTTTCTTTACAGTTCCATTACCGGTTGCTTGTATAGGTGTGCCTTCTGGTGCTGTAAAATCGATGCCTCTGTGAATTTTCTTTACTTTATGGACAGGATGGATTCTGATTCCATATCCAGAGAGGTATCTAATATTTCTCTTTAATTTGTCTTCTTGTACTGGTTTGATAGAAGGAATGGAAGCAAGTTTTTCTTCTCTCTCAGTGGCCATGGTATAAATTGTGTCAAGAGAGTTTCTTTGAAGATCGATTTGCTGTCTTAGCTTTTGAATTCTATCTTTTGTGTTGGTAATAAGTTCCGTATTGGATGAATACTTAGTGATGTATTTATATTTTTCAGATCCCCCGGTTCCACCTTCCCACATGCTCTCGTCAATCGGGTCCATCCCAAAAATCAAACGGTGAACTTCTGCATCTTTGTTTTGAAGGTCTTTTAACTCGTCAGCCAATTGATCAAATTCATCAGTGATTGATGAAAAATGATGTTCCATTTGATTCAATTCCTTGCTTAGGGTTTTTTCTTTTGGAGTAGGAAAATAATCCGCACTCACATAATAAAGAGCTCCTGAACAAACCACTATAATAGCAGCTTTTTTAAGGAAGGATTGAAATCTTTCTTTGGGGCCGTAAGTTAGTTTTTCGTATTGGAGAGTTTTTTCGTTATAAACGTACTTTTCCCGCATCACGCAATTAATTGTAAACTTTTATATTACTACTTTTGCCTCACCTTGAGACCTTGGTGTGAATGGATACGTGTGGAATTACAACGGGGGCGAATTTACTGTAAAGCCTCAGGTAAACAAAGGATTTACGCCCTTATTTTTAAATATATATAAACTTATTCCATGAGTAACTTGCAGTAAATCAGGCAGTAACTGCAACTTTTAACGCCCGATTCAATGCATTTGTGATATGGAAATTAATTCTATATATTTTTATTTAATGTTTAATTATCTGAAAACCAGATAGTAAGATGGAAGCAAAGCAAATCAGAGACACCTTTTTTACGTTTTTTGAAGACAAAGGCCACAAGATTGTTCCTTCGGCCCCAATTGTGGTCAAGAATGATCCCACTTTGATGTTTACCAATGCCGGAATGAACCAATTCAAGGATTTCTTTCTTGGAACCAAGCGCCCTGAGGTCACTAGAATTGCTGATACACAAAAATGCCTGCGTGTTTCAGGAAAGCACAATGACCTTGAAGAAGTAGGTCGCGACAGCTACCATCATACCATGTTTGAAATGTTGGGCAATTGGTCTTTTGGAGATTATTTCAAAGAAGAAGCCATCGCCTGGGCTTGGGAACTATTGACGGAAATATACGGTCTCGAAAAAGAAAGATTGTACGTAACAGTCTTTGGTGGAGATGAACATGAAGGCCTTGGTAAGGATACTGAAGCTGCAGAATTTTGGGAGAAGTGGGTGCCAAAAGAAAGGATACTCTATTTCGGAAAGAAAGATAATTTCTGGGAGATGGGTGACACAGGTCCTTGCGGACCTTGTTCAGAAATTCACATTGATTTACGATCAGATGCAGAGAGAGCCAAATCATCAGCAGCAGATCTAGTCAATGCTGACGATCCGATGGTGGTAGAAATTTGGAATTTGGTCTTCATCCAATTTAACAGAAGAGCAGATAAATCGCTGGAAGAACTTCCCGACAAACACGTCGATACCGGTATGGGTTTTGAAAGGCTCGCCATGGCCATGCAAGCAAAGACTGCCAATTACGACACCGATATATTTTCACCATTTATAAAACAAATCGAAGCTGACACGGGCGTAACATATACAGGTAAGTATGATGATAGCTCCAAGACAGATATTGCCATGCGGGTCATCGTTGATCATATCCGTGCGGTAAGTTTTGCGATTGCCGATGGTGAAATGCCTTCAAATAACGGTGCGGGGTATGTGATCAGAAGAATTCTGAGAAGAGCGGTAAGATACTATTATTCATTTCTTGATCAGAAAGAACCATATCTGCATACTCTGATACCTATGCTATCCGAAAGATTTGCAGATGTATTTCCAGAGCTTAATGCTCAACTTGGTTTCGTACAAAAAGTAATTCTTGAGGAAGAAAAATCATTTCTTAAAACCCTCGCTGGTGGATTGAAAAGATTGGACCTTTTAGAAGTAGAAAACAAACAAATTTCCGGTCAACAATCATTCGAATTGTACGACACATACGGGTTTCCGTTGGATTTGACTTTGTTGATTGCATCTGAAAAAGGATATACTGTTGATGAAGTTGGATTCAACGCGGCATTGCAAGAGCAAAAGGAAAGAGGAAGAAAAGATGCTCAAAGAGAAACAGGAGATTGGGAAATCGTCGATGCAGATCTTGATGTCGACTTCATTGGTTATGATTATGCAAATAACACCGATGCAAAGATATTAAGATATCGAACCGTAAAAGTAAAGGATAAAGATCAATTTCATCTCGTTCTAAACAAGACACCATTCTATCCAGAGGGTGGTGGGCAAGTAGGGGATACTGGTCATTTAATGGTAGGAGATGAAAAGATCCATGTCATTGATACCAAAAAAGAGAACGATCTGATTATTCACTATGTAGATAAATTGCCTACTGCGAAAACTGCTACAGTGAGCGGTTTTATCAATAAAGAAAAAAGGAAACTCACTCAAAACAATCATACAGCAACCCACCTAATGCACGCCGCTTTACGTGAGGTCTTAGGAACACATGTACAACAAAAAGGATCTTTGGTAAGACAAGACGTTTTGCGATTTGACTTCTCTCATTTCCAAAAAATGACGGATGAAGAAATCAAAAAAGTGGAGCAAATCGTCAATCGAAAAATAAGAGAGAACATAGCTTTGCAGGAGTTTCGGAGCATACCCATTCAAGAAGCAAAAGATGCAGGTGCTATGATGCTTTTCGGTGAAAAGTATGGTGACTTCGTTCGGATGATCACCTTTGATCGCGATTTTTCCAACGAACTTTGTGGAGGATGTCACGTTAAATCGACTGGAGAAATAGGTCTGTTTCTTATTAAGTCAGAATCAGCTATCGCAGCAGGTGTGAGACGTATCGAGGCATTGACTGCTGATGCTGCAGAAGCTTATGTTTCCGATCAGATGCATGAGCTTTCTGAAATCAAAGCATTGTTTAAAAATCCGAAACACACGGTTAAAAATATTTCTGATTTACAAGAAGAGAACAAAGGACTTAAAAAGCAATTGGAAGAGTTGAATGTTTTAAAAGCATCAGCTTTGCAAAAAGAGCTTAGCTCAAAGGTTCAACAAATCAACGGTGTAAATTTCATTAACGAACACATCGAACTTGACGATTCGAAAGTGGCAAAAACCTTGGTGACCAATCTTGAAAAATCATTGGGCGATGCAGTTGTTCTGCTGAGTATGAATGCCAATGGCAAAGTTCAATTGATGCTTCAAATAAGCAAATCATTGATTGAGAGCAAAGACCTTCATGCTGGTAATATCATCAGAGAAATATCTAAACACATCAACGGTGGTGGAGGCGGTCAAGACTTCTTTGCTACAGCAGGTGGTTCTAAGCCAGATGGTGCAGCGGCTGCACATGATGCGATGAAGAAGATTGTAGAAGGGTGAGGTTGTGTATCCCAGTCTGGCATTTTTGAATTTTAATTATTACTTGAAAGGTTATTGTAAGCCACAGAGTGGCG
>JAHDDD010000298.1 GCA_020629535.1 Saprospiraceae bacterium | reverse complement strand
TTTCTCTTTTCTTTACATATGATACTTGGCTCCCACAAATAAACCAAGTGAAGTATACCTTTGATCAAGCGAATATGAACTGTGAGTTCCTGATCCTAAAAATCTGTAGGAGTTCAATCCTGCGGTTAACTCCAGAAATTTGTTGACACGATATTGTCCATACAAACTTGCTGATACACTATGAATTAAATTTCGGTAAATGGGTATTTCTGAATTTTTTCTGCTTTCTATATCAATAACTTCAAATTCTTCATTGAATATTTTACCATTGTTAGAACTCCAAACATTGACTACCAATCCTGCCTTCACGGCCAATGATAAATGCCTGTTTACTTCATACTGATAGCCAAATGAAAGTGGAACAGACAATCTCTTATATCTATTTTGATGAACGATTTCTCTAATGCCAGGAAGCACAGTGTTTACTGTGTCAACTACAACTGTTGTATCCAAGGCTGAAATGACCGTGTCAATGGTGATAATGGTTGTGTTGTGCAATGCATTTGGGTCAATGTAACTGAACTTTTCGTTGATTTGATCGTAGCGTAAACCAACTTCGGTAAACATTCCTTTTCTCATTTCAAGTCCAACTGAAACTTCATCTGAAAACGAGTACTTCTTAGATTCGGAAACCAATCTCTTCTCGAGATACGGTTCAGCAGCATCGTTTTTAGCATCAAAACTTGAAAATGCATATGATGAAATATGTCTGGCTGCGAGGTACAACCTATTGGCCTTGCCATTCAGTTCAACGCAATGGAATTCCTCTCTTGTTTTCTTTTTTGGTTGTGTAATTGAAATGGTAGAAGGATCTAATGATGTCAAGGTTCTTTGACCGTGTGAATGCAAAATTTGTTGTACAGAAGAACTGAAGCTTCTTTCAATTTTCTCTTTTGAAATCAGGTCCTCTCTCTTTACAAGATTCAATTTTTGCTCATTCAATGATTTGGATAAAGTCTTATCAAGTTCATTGACCGAAGATGAATGAGCATTGAAAATATTTGAAGAACTAAATTCATGTCCATTTTCCGTTAAGGAAAAAATAGCGGGACTGGATAGATTGTTTTCAATTCCAGTATTCAGATTTTTAAAATCTGCTTCAAAACCACTGTTTAATTTTTCTAAATCAACATTTGAATTGTGCTCGGCTGTTGGGGGCGATTTAACTTCAGAATCTGATTGGAAAAAATCTTGAATAGGATTTACAAAATTGAAATCGCTTGAAGAACTCAGTTCATTTTCAGCAAGCAATGATTCATTTTTATTCCAAGAAGGATAATATCTAATCATTCCAATGGACGCAATGACAAAAAACAAAATAGAAGAGAGCCAAAAGATACGTCCTGATCGATTTCTTTCTACGGGAATTTGTTGACTAATATTCTCCCAAAGGCGATCGGGGACTTCGGCTTTTGCGTTATATAATTTATCTTTTAATATATCTTCGAATTTACTCACACCGCCAATTTCAATAATTTCCTTAATTTATTTCTCAATGCTCTTTTTGCTTTTACAAGTTGGGATCGTGATGTTGATTCATTGATACCCAACAATTCGCTAATTTCTTTATGACTGTATCCTTCAACAACATTTAGGTTGAAAATTGTTCTATAGCCATCAGGCAATTTATTTACGACATTGATAATCTCTTCAGCTGCTAAAGAATGCAGAACTTGTGCATCAACGCCAGGGTCGAGATATTGTTCCAAACCTGCAAATGTGTTCTTTCTTGCAGGTTTATTGAGATTTCTCAATGCATTATTGATCATGATCCTTCTTAGCCATCCTTCAAAAGAGCCTTCAAATTTGAATGATTTTAGGTTGTTGAATGCTCTGATGAATCCTTCTTGCAGCCAGTCTTCTGCTTCATACTTGTCTTTTGCATAACGGTGGCAAAGTGCAAGCATTTTAGGTGAAAATAGGTCAAAGAGCTCTTTATAGGCAGTTTCCTGACCTTGTAAGCATGATCTGATAAGATCGTGTAAGCGTTGAGTTCTCAGATCCAAATTTTCCGTATTAATTACCTATAGACAAGATACAAAAGGCAGCAAAATTGCTGCCTCGATCTGATTTTTTATGAATCTTTTGGTTCATCCTCATCGAGAATGGTGGCATCATCGATAAGTGGATTACCATCATTGTCTGCATCATCAAAACCTGCAACGGGTGAGGAGGGTAGTGGGTCTAACTGCAATTCAGCTGGATCATCCATTACACTGACCTTTCCTTCATTGACAGCATCATAATCGCCACTTGCAAATTTATCTGCTTTACTAAAGAAATCATCCGTTCCTTCAAGCAAGGATCCATCAGCATTTAGATCATCTTCTGCGAATTCTCTCTTGGGTTTTTTAGCCTCTTCGGCTTCCCAAGCTTCAGCTTTGGCCATGGTTTCATCCATTTTGTTGGAGATCTTATCTGAAATCTCACCAGCTCTTTCCACCAATTTATCTTTTGCATCCAGAACTTTTGATCCTACACGCTCAGAAACGTCTGCCCCTGCGGCAGCGAGATCACCTCCGGTATTGATCACTTTTTCACCAACATTTTCTGAAACTTCTCCAAATTTACCTCCAAATTCTTTTCCTTTCTCTAAGACTTTTGAACCTAAATCTTCCACCTTTTCTGTAGCAGATTGTACCATAGGATTCTCCGATAATTCATTGGCAACTTCAGACAACTTTTCCTTCCCAGTGCTTAAAATATCACCTGCTTTATCCATCACAGTGCCTCCGATGTCACCTGCTCTATCCATGACAGAACCTCCAATATCAGAACCTTTTTCCATAACAGTTTCGCCAGCTTTTGAAGCAAGGTCTTTGCCTTTATCCAAAATTTCAGCTCCTTCTTCGATAACGAATTCACCGGTTTTCTCAGCTGCAGACTTTGCAAGAGAAGATGCTCCGAAAAAGATTTTCTTCAAATCGTTTACAATTCCCATAGTAAATATTTGATTTTCATTAATTTATAATGTTATAAAGATAATAATATACAATCAGAATCGCTTATATTATTTTTGCGCCTGATACCTTAATTACAACGTCAATGACCAATAATAAAGTTCTTGAATTACTAAAAACAAAGCTATCTGACTTCCAGTCTCTAAAAACGGTCAAATCTCATTTGGATTCGACCAATAAGCAACTGTCTGAAAAATATACATTGCTTAAGAATGTCAGCCAACAATTGAATAAGGAAGAGGCAGATTTGAAGAAGTTGGAAGAGGGAGGATTAAAAGCCGTCTTTTACAAAGTATTGGGAGATAAGGAAGCGCAATTAGAAAAGGAAAGACAAGAATATTTAGCAGTATCATTGAAATACAATGCATTGAAAGAGGAAATAGAATTGCTGGAATTTGAAAAAGATGTACTTGATAAGAAATTGACCAATATACCTGCTCTTGAAAAAGAAATTGCCCAACTCAAGAAGCAAAGAGCCCATGAAATTCTACAAACAGGCGATTCAACTTTAAGATCAGAATTTATGCAACTTAATGAAACTCTTGATTTCAACATCATGTTAGAAAGAGAAATAGTTGAAGCTATTGATGCTGGTCGTCTCGCCATGGCAAATGTTGCTAAATTGGCTGCCCCTTTAAGACAAGCACTTGATTGGGGAAGATGGCAAGGTGGAGGAAGAGGAATGAATCGAGCATCAATGATGAGGAGGAACTCATTGGTCAATGCCAATAGAATGCTAGCATCCGCTCAAGTGAGTCTGAATAAGTTTTCAAAAGAACTATCAGATTTAGGTGAGAAGAATATGAGATTTGTTATTGATTTTAGCGAATTGAAGAAGTTTACAGATTTCTTTTTTGATAATTTAATTACTGATTGGATTATCCAGCAGAAGATCAGAAATTCTCTTCATCAACTCGGATCAACGAACGATAAGATCAATAGAATAATCCAGTCCTTAGAAATTGAATTAAAGAAAACAAAAGAGAAACACTTGCTGTTACACAATCAGCGTGAACAGCTACTAATGTCAAACTAATGGAATACAGACAACTCGGGGATTCAGGAATCGAAGTTTCAAAAATTTGTTTAGGCACGATGACCTTTGGTGAGCAAAATACCGAAGCAGAAGCACATGAACAACTAAACTATGCCATAGAAAGAGGTATCAATTTCATTGACACGGCAGAGTTGTATGCTATACCTTCCAGAAAAGAAACGCAAGGCCTGACTGAGCAATACATAGGAACTTGGTTGAAAGATAAAAAACGAGAAGAACTTATTGTTGCTACGAAAATTGTAGGACCTTCTCCAAATCTAACATATATTAGAAAACCGTTAGACTTTAGTGACAACTCAATTGATCATGCATTAGAAGCTAGTTTGAAGAGATTGCAAACAGATTATGTCGATCTATATCAATTGCATTGGCCCGTGCGAAAGACCAATAGATTTGGCATTCGAAACTTCCAATCTGAACAAGAAAAAATGTGGGAAAGCAATTTTCTCCAGGTCATTAGAAAATTGTCGTTGCTGATTTCTGAAGGCAAGATCAGAACATGGGGACTATCTAATGAAACTCCTTGGGGGCTCATGCATTGTTTGCATTTATGCCAAATCCACAATCTGCCAAGACCGGTAAGTGTTCAAAATGCTTATTCGCTTATAAATAGAACCTACGAATACGGTCTATCTGAGATTTCCTTGATGGAGAATGTTGGGTTACTGGCCTACTCACCATTGGCAATGGGTTTGCTTTCAGGCAAGTATCACAATGATAGCAGTCGACCAGAAAATAGATTGAATCAGTTTGGCCATAAATTTCCAAGGTATAATTCAGATCACATTAAAGACATCGTCTCTAATTACATCAAGATTGCGGAAGATGCCTCAATGAGTCCAACAAGTTTGTCTTTGTCTTTTGTAAATGACAGATCATTTGTGACCAGTAATATAATTGGTGCAACAAGTTTGGATCAATTGAAAGAAGATATTGACTCCGCTGAAATACGGTTGGAAGATCCTACTTTAAACGCAATAGAAAATATTCACAATCTATATCCTAATCCTGCGCCTTGATTCCTTTCTTAATGCAGGTTCATTATTTTTGCTGCTCAATTGTCTTGAATTAAAAGACAAAACATAAATAGAATGCGAAAGAAAATCATTGAGTTGTTTGAATATCGGGAGTTGCCCTATTTGATGGAATTGGGTAAAGT
>JAHDDD010000297.1:3235-5182 GCA_020629535.1 Saprospiraceae bacterium | reverse complement strand
TCTGATAATAGTTGAGTTTGATAAATCAATATCACTCAGTTGATTTTCTGAGGCATTGATTGTTCTCAAAGTGGGGATATTTAAGCTTAAAGCCAATAAGTTGTTTTTTTTACAATTTATATTCTCCAACTTTGTTTGAGATGAAAGATCAAGAAAAGTCAAATCATTCTGTTCGCATTCCAAGTTTGTCAGAGGACAGTTGTTTATGTTCAATTCTACCAGATCATTATCGGCACAATTGAGTACTTCTAAATTTTCATTCTGAGATAAGTCCAGATGAGTAATTGCATTCCTTCTACAGTTTAAAGTGGTTAAATTTTTAAAATATTCAATACCCGAAAGGTCAGATAATTTTTCTCCATCTATAAGAATATTGAATAAATCCAATGTGGTTTCATTCTGAACTTCCGAAACCTCTATAGTTCCATTATTGTCAATGTCATATCCTTGAATTAAGAGGATTTCTTCAAAGACCGGATCTTGAAAAGATATTGTTTGGGCTTTTAATTGCGATGTCACAGTTAAGAATAGGCAGAAAGTAACTAGTTTGTTCATAATTGTGTTATTAGGTAAGTGGTATATGTATTTAATACCTATTTAAATTCTCACGTTGCACTGAAGTGTTTTTTTTAATTTTTCTTAACCTTTGAAATTCTTATTCACCCCAACCATTTACCATTAATCCTCGATATAAAGAATAAAAAAAGTTATGAAACAGCTATTGATTATTTTAATGTCAGTCTTCATTCTCGCATGTGGAGACAACACAACAGATCCTATTGATAACAATGTAAATGAATGGCCTTCTATTGATGCTCAAGGGACAATGGAGGATTTGACCGAAGCCAATCAAAAATTTTCCTGTGACGTATTTAGAACGACCTACTTGAATCGAGATGATGAGGGGGACTTTGTTATTTCGCCCTTAAGTATCCAAATGGCATTGCATATGCTTGCCAATGGGGCAAAGGCATCAACTTTAGATGAAATCAGAGAGGCGATGGGATTGCATAATATTTATCCTGATGGATTAAATGCGTTGTATCCTGATTATGTATCTGGTTTTTCTTCCTCAGCGTCAGACACAAGATTAAATGTAAGCAACGCCATTTTTTGGGATGATGCCCGAATGAATATTTCCGACAGCTATCTCCAAACCGTTAAAAATGTATTTGACGCCTCTGGTGAATTATTGGATTTTGGGGCACCAGCCTCTCTTGATTATATAAACGATTGGGCCAGTGATGCTACAGAAGGTAGAATTCCAGAGGTCTTGGAGTCTATCAGTGGAGAAGATATAATGTTTATTGTCAATGCTCTCTATTTTATCGCCAACTGGAACAATGGTTTTGATGAATCATTGACACGTGATCTAGTTTTTACTGATAATACAGGCGAAAGCTCAGAGATACCAACCATGTGGAAAGATGGTGAAATATTAGGATATGCAGACGATGATATTCGTGCAGTCGAATTGCCTTTTGAAGGTGATGAATACAGCATGACTTTCCTTATGCCAAGTACCACAGATTTGCAAACATACATAACCAATCATGACAATGAATCATTGGTAGAATTGATCAAAGAATTGCATGATGAGAAAATGGCAGAAGGTAGATTTATACTTACACTACCGAAGTTTGAAATGAAAAAGAAATACACATTGAATCAAGTTCTAACCATGATGGGTATGGAACGAATGTTCAATGGTTCAGAAGCTGATCTTTCAGGTTTGGGAACCAGCGGAGGCAGACTGTATGTCACGAAAGTTTTACATGATGCTTTTCTTAAAATCGATGAGAAAGGAGCTGAAGGTGCAGCTGTTACCACCATTGGGATCGGAGCAACATCCATTCCTCCACAGTTGAGTTTTGACAAGCCATTCCTTTATTGGATCAGACATAATGAAAGTGGTTCTTTGGTTTTTATGGGGACCTTTGAAGGATA
>JAHDDD010000297.1:0-3135 GCA_020629535.1 Saprospiraceae bacterium | reverse complement strand
TTGATTGATTTGAATGAAGCCAATGAGCAATTTGCAATCGACATTTTCAAAGCAACATATGAGCAACGTGATGAAGATGGGGATTTTTTGATGTCACCATTGAGTATTCAAGTAGCGATGCACATGTTAATCAATGGTGCCGATGGTGAAACCTTGGAGCAGATCAGAGAGTATATGTCGCTTCAAAGTTTTTATCCGAATGGGGTTGCTGAATTGTATCCCTCTTACTTTTCAAGTTTGGCATCGTCTGATCCCGCCACCAATTTGAATATTTCAAATGTCGTTTTTTGGGATGATACAAAAATGAATGCATTTGATGAATTTCTTAAAATCTTAGAAACGCAATTTAATGCACCGAACGAGATTTTAAATTTCTCTTCAGAATCTGCACTTGACAGAATCAATGATTGGGCGAGTGATGCTACAGAGGAAAGGATACCAAAAGTGCTCAACGAAATTCAAGAAGATGAAATCATGTTCTTGATCAATGCTTTGTATTTTCTTGGCGATTGGCTCAATGGGTTTGACGAAAATTTGACCACCGATTTACCATTCATTCATCTCGATGGAACCATCATGGACCGTCAAACTATGCAAGGTCGAGGTACATATCTTGCATTCAGAGATGAAGATATCCAGGTAGTAGAAATGCCTTTCAAAGGTGAAGAATATAGTATGACATTCCTCACCCCATTACAGACATCACTCGACCTTTTTATCAATAATCAAAGTTCTGAAGAATTGATTGCATTGATTCATTCTTTACATAATTCTAAAATTCAAGAATCTCACATAGCCTTTGCTTTACCGACTTTCGAAACTAAGAAGAAATTTCTTTTAAAAGAGGTGATGGAATCAATGGGTATGACAGATATGTTTGATGAAGGCAAAGCTGATCTAACCAGAATAGGAACAGCTGGCGGTCGTTTGTATGTGTCAAGAGTTATTCACGATGCGTTCCTCAAAATTGACGAGAAAGGAGCCGAAGGAGCGGCCGTTACAACCATTGGAATTGGAGCTGAATCCATTCCACCTCAATTTAATTTCAACCAACCATTTTTATATTGGATAAGACATGCCGAAACTGGGACGATGGTATTTATGGGGACGGTTGAGTAGGGGGCAGGTTTTTGTTTTCGCTGTTCAGTTTTCGGTGACTCAAAACTCAAAACTCTTTCACCTAACCCCAATAACCAATTTCCAAACATCTGATTTTTGGCGAAGGTCGAAAGTCGAATAGTTTACGGAGATGTCTGGAGAAAGACCGGATTTAGAAATGGGGTTTTTGTCTTTGTCATAAATGCCTTGGCATGTCAATGTGCAAATGTTGTTTCCTGGCATTTTTATAGTGGCGCTTGTTGAATTAAACTGATTGGATGCTTTGCCTACCAAGGTAGCTCCATAATTGGACTGTAAAAATAATATGTCTTTTGATATGGGGCCTTTGGTGTTTTCATCTATAAAAATGATCAACTCTTTTTCTGCGAGGGTAGAATCTGCTTCGAATGTAAATCCATTTTCAACCACGTAAAATTGGCCTGGATTGTGAGGATTTACATGGCTAATCAAGAAAAAATCATCAGAGGGAATATTCATCAAAGCATTGAGTCTGCCATTTTCATTTTGCCCGGCTTTGAAGCGACAATCAATGATTATTTTTTGAGCACCATCGAACATTGATTTCAGTTTGGTTTGGTCTAACTCTTCATTGAAAAGATATGGAGAGATGATCAACGTTGAATCTGTAGCGTAGGAAATGGATGAAGATCCGCTGTACAAATCTTCAAAATAATCAGGGGTATATGTAGGTGCATTTAGTTCATAAAAGACTTCGTCTCTGACGATCTTAATATCCATTGATTCATCTGTCGTTGAGAAAAGTGTATTGATAAGTTGAGCATCATTGGCAGCATCAGAAGAGCCACTTAATCTTTGGTTCGTGATTAGTTCTTTTACTGAGATTCCATTTATATGAGAGATTCGGTCGCCTGCAACAAGCTTAATACCACCTTTATAACTTGGACCAACTTGTGTGACAATTGGTTTATTCTCGACCATACTCAAGTCAAAATCTGGTCTTCTTGATGGGTTTTCAAGATGTCTAAAAGTGGCTTGTTGATCTTTTGTGCTTGACATCAATGCTTTGAACGCGGCATGAAACTCAGCTTCAGATTGCGCATTGATAATAAAAGAAGCATAATTGATAAAAGCAGAATCCCAATCATCAGATTGATCGTGTTTGTGGGCATAAAAATACTCAACTGCATTCCAGTATCTTATCAGGCTGAGCAATCTCATTCCTTGATCATCTACGTTCAAATTCTTGTGTGCATTTTCATGTAAATCGACACTTCCATTCGCATTGATGGTAAAATGAAGATGATCTTTGCTGACCGGAGCATTCAATAGATTCAATAAGTAATTGGCAGCGTTTTCATTGATATCTTCGCTTCTTTTAATCCACCCAAATTCCGGATAGTTTAATACTTCGTAGCTTGGTTTTCTTCTTTGTGGAAAGTCTCTTACTTCACCGAAAGAAGTTATCCACTCTTCAAGTTTTTTGTCAAATTTTCTATTGCGAAATTCTTTGAGGATAGCCATCAATTTTTTGTCGACATTGATTTTGGCTGCGGCGACTGACGGATGCCTGTATTTCAAAAGACCCCAGACCTTGGCTAATGAGAGAAGTCTGGGCATCTCACTGGCTTCCATCTTGCCTAAGGAGACATTTGATTTGTTTAGATCTGAGAATGGGAAAGAATCGTCTTTTTGTTTTTTGTCTTGGGCTGTTAGCAAACAGGGCAGGACAAATAAGAAGATCAATACTGAATTTTTCATGGGAGGGAGACCTTAAATGACAAAGCACGATGGCCATCGTGCTTTGTCATGGTTGATATTTTGATTACGAAGCAATCACCTTAGCCACCTCATTGGCGGCCTCTTTCAATAAAATCGCTGATTTTACTTCGAGTCCACTTTCGTCAATAATCGTCTTGGCAATATCTGCATTGGTACCTTGTAATCTTACAATGATAGGTACATTGATATCACCCATATTCTTGTATGCATCTACCACACCTTGAGCAACTCTATCACATCTTACAATGCCACCAAAGATATTGATCAAGATGGCTT
>JAHDDD010000296.1 GCA_020629535.1 Saprospiraceae bacterium | reverse complement strand
CATTTTGGTTGTTTTGATGAATAATAAACTAATTTAACAAATCAAATTTAGAATTTCAATGTTTGAAATACTTCATGACCTGACAATCAATGCTGAGCCCAAAACGGTTATTAAAGCAGTCACCGAACCTCAATTGCTCAACCAATGGTGGACTGTGAGTAGCGAAGGTGAAATCAAGAAAGGTGGAATCTATAGATTTTATTTTTCTGATGAATACGATTGGAAAGCAGAATTGGTTAAACTCGATCTCCACCATGTCGAATACAAAATGATATCAGCTGACGAAGATTGGAATCCAACGAGCTTTGGCTTCACATTAAAAGAAGTGGATGGAGCTTGTTTACTTTCATTCTATCACAGCCATTGGAAAAGTACAAATCACCATTTCCGTCGAACAAGTTTTTGCTGGGCGATGTACTTGATGAAGTTGAAAAAATTGGTTGAAGAGTAGTTTTAATGGTGGTTGGAATATTGCTATTGTTATTGCCTTGCTGATAATGAGTTGTAGGTATTGTAAAAATTGAACATCATCAATCGGAGAGGATAAAAAGGAATGGCGGCGGCGTCTTGCACCACCGCCATAATAAAACGGTCTATTTCACAAAATATAATTAAACAAAACTAACTCTTCCTGTGGATACGTCGTACATAGCTCCAACCAGTTGGACATCTCCATTTTGGATCATCTCATTCAACACAGAACTTTTTGAGAGAAGTTTTTCTTTTGTTAACTCTACGTTTTTCATTGCTACAGTGTTAACAAACTCGATATTGGACGAACTCCTATCTGTGCCTTCGGGCGTTTCAATTGCATCAACAGCAGGCATGATCTTATCCAACATTCCAGTCAAATTGCCAAGCTTTGCATGATCGCATGCACCTTTTACTGCACCACATGAAGTGTGTCCCATGATAACTATGACTTTTGATCCTGCTAATTTGCATGCGAATTCCAAACTTCCCAGGATGTCTTCATTGACAAAATTACCGGCAATTCTTGCATTGAAGATATCACCAATACCTTGATCAAAAACTATCTCTGTCGGAATCCTAGAATCAATACAGCTCACGATGGCAGCAAACGGATACTGCCCCGTTTGGGTCATTGATATCTGTTCTTTATAATCTCGATTCACTGGTGACGAATTCACGAATCTTTCGTTTCCGTCTTTTAGCATTTGCAATGCATCAGCTGTTGACATGGCTGATTGAGAATCTTTTGTTTGTGTTTTTCCAACATTTTTCGTTTCCATGATTATGTTTTTGTTTAGTTAGCTAATGCAGGTTCCAATTTGATATCCTTCACACTTTCCTCTAACACTTTGAGTGGTGAAACCGTGATTTCTTTCAGATCTCTTTCTTTAATTCTAACATCTATATTTCTTTCCTCTGCATTGATTTGAAACTCTTCGATTATTTCGATAACATCCTGATGAATATCAATTGACTTTGAAGCATCTATCAAAACTTTTGAATTATCAGGAATGATATTCAATGCTCTTTGAATGTTCGCTTTATTCAAAAAGGTAACATCTTCACTTAACTGTAATACAATTTCACCATTCTCAGCAATGTGCTTTTCTGTCTCGAATAGAAATGGTTTTTTGTAATTGTTGTAAAGAACAAAGAAAATTGCCACAGCCATACCGATACCAATTCCCATCAATAAATCTGTCAATACAATACCAACGATGGTCACAATAAATGGAATGAAATTAGACCAGCCTTTCTGATACATTTCTTTAAAAAGAGATGGCTTCGCCAATTTGTATCCTACCAAAAACAGGATAGCAGCCAAACATGAAAGTGGAATTAAATTTAGAACAAATGGAATCGCGAGAGCACTAAATAAAAGAATAAATCCGTGCATGATCGCAGAAACCTTTGTCTTTCCACCTGAAAGGATATTTGTCGAACTTCGAACGATAACCTGTGTCACCGGCAATCCGCCAATCAATCCAGAAATTAAGTTTCCTACACCTTGAGCTCTCAACTCTTGATTGGCAGGTGATACCCTCTTTTGTGGATCCAACTTGTCAGTCGCTTCCAAACACAACAATGTCTCCAATGATGCTACAACTGCTAAGGTCAATGCAATGCTATAAATTTGAGGATTGTTCCATTGACTGAAATCGGGGAAAGTAAAAAGATTCATGAAACCAGATAAACCTTCAGCCACAGGAATAGAAACCACTTGATCTGCCTTCAAAGCAAAAGATGAGCCTTGAAATAAAAGATGAAGTACAATTCCTAAACTTACAACTACCAGAGGTCCTTGGATAATCTTGAATATCGAGATTTTCTTCATAAACTTTTGCTCCCAAAGAATTAAGATTGCAATAGAAACAACAGAAATAATCACTGCAGCGGGTGTGATACCATCTAACATATAGTAGAACTGAGAGAAAGTATTATGTCCATCAGCTTGGGTGAATGCAAGATTTCCTTCGTAATCTTTATCATAGCCCAATGCATGTGGTATTTGCTTTAAGAATATGATTACGCCAATACCAGCCAACATGCCTTTGATCACAGAATTTGGAAAGTAGTACCCGATAATCCCTGCTTTCAAAACACCCAAGATAAATTGGATGACACCAGCAAAAACAACGGCCAATAAAAATGCATCAAATGCACCAAGGTCTTGAATAGCTGTAAGAACAATTACTGCCAAACCTGCTGCTGGTCCACTTACTCCTAGCTGAGATCCACTCAATGCACCAACAACAATTCCACCTACGATTCCTGCTATGATACCCGAAAACAAAGGGGCTCCTGAAGCTAAAGCAATCCCAAGACACAAGGGAACAGCCACAAGAAAGACCACAATGGATGCCGGCAAATCATTTTTTAAATTGGATAAATATGAATTCATGAATTTATTTTTTTGTGAATATTTTATATGCTTTTACAATTGTTAGTATTACTAATATTTATGCAACAGATACCATAACAACTAGAAGTAAATATTGTTTTAGAATTAGTACGAATTATTTACATTTAAGTTGGATGATCATCACATCAGACATATTATTGCCACAGGGACTGTCTCTGAGAGACCCGTTGAGAACCCAATTAGGACGGGACATCATCAGTAATTCCATTGATCTAATTGATGAAATTGGATTTGAAGCCTTTACTTTCAGAAAATTGGCAAAAAAGATGGGCTCTAATGAGACTTCTTTATATCGGTATTTTGAAAATAAGCACCTATTGCTGCTTTATTTGGTTGTTTGGTATTGGAATTGGGTGAATTATCTGATAGATTATAACACCAAAAACATTGAAGATCCATCTCGCAAATTGGATATCATTATCGCAAATTTTGTAGATGCGACCAAGGAAAATCCATCCATTGACTTTGTCAATGAAAAAAAATTACATCGAATCATCATCGCCGAATCCTCAAAATCTTATCACACGAAAAGTGTCGATGAAGAAAATAAGGAAGGTTTCTTTATGAGCTACAAGGCATTGATTCAAAAAGTGGCTGATGTGATTTTAGCAATAGATCCTACATTTCCCTACCCACATTCATTTGCTAGCAACCTTTTTGAAATGGCAAATAATCAAATTTATTTCGCAGAGCATTTACCTAAACTCACGGATCTTAAGGTGGAAAAGGAAAATTACGATGAAGTAATTAAACTTCTTTGTTTTTACAAAAAGAAGATGTTGGCAAAATAAACATCTATCGAACAGGACTTTTTGAGGATTCAGCAACCATCATTTAGCTAACCCAATTTCCCTATCTTTGCTCATCAATGCATACACACAACCAAGATACCATTATAGCCCTTTCAACACCTCCAGGCGAAGGTGCCATTGGCGTCATCAGATTGTCCGGTCCTTCTGCTATCTCAATGGTAGATGAGGTGTTTTTTGGTGCCAATCTTTTAAAAGCTGAAGCCAATACCGTACACTATGGCAAGATTAAACAAGCTGACAAAATCTTGGATGAATGTCTAGCAACGATCTTTCGTGCTCCGCGTTCGTACACCAAAGAAGATGTGGTGGAACTCAGTTGTCACGGTAGCCAGTATGTGTTGCAAAAAGTAATTGAACTTTTACTATCCAAAGGAGCGAGATCGGCACAACCTGGTGAGTTTACCTTGCGAGCATTTTTAAATGGCCAATTGGATTTATCTCAAGCTGAGGCCGTAGCTGATCTGATTGCATCAAAGTCAGAAGGTCAGCATCAGTTGGCGATGAGTCAGATGAGAGGTGGCATTTCAAAACTCATATCCGGTCTAAGAGAACAACTGATTGAGTTTGCAAGTTTGATAGAGTTAGAAAATGATTTTGGCGAAGAAGATGTTGAATTTGCAAATCGTGACAATCTCAAAAATCTTGTTCTAAAAATCTTGCGGGTTATCAATGAATTGAAAGATTCATTCGTCTTTGGAAATGCCATCAAAGAAGGTATTCCTGTTGCCATTATTGGTGCACCGAATGTTGGCAAGTCTACCCTACTCAATGCGTTATTAAATGAAGATAGAGCTATCGTCAGTGATATTCCTGGAACCACCCGTGACGTGATAGAAGACACCATCACCATTAACGGTCAGTTGTATAGGTTTTTGGACACTGCAGGTATCCGTGACACAGAAGATGAAATTGAGAGCATTGGTATAGAGAGGAGTTATGAGCAAATAAAAAAAGCCAGTGTCATTTTGTTCCTTGCTGACATCAACGAATTTCATGAAATAACAGCTCAAGCTTTTCGTGCACTTCCACACATGGAAAATAAGAAAGCCATCATTCTCCTCAACAAAGCAGACACAAAAAAGTCTTGTGCAATGTACGACATGGAAGAAGCTGTCAGCACATTAACGGGTCGAACACCTACCTTGTCCATTTCTGCAAAAGAAAAGTCCAATATTAGCAAATTGAAGGATTTGTTGGTTTCTCTCCAATCAAGCAAATCCGATTCAAATGTTATCCTTTCAAATTCCAGACATTTGGAGGCATTGGAAAATACCTCAGAAAGCCTCAACAAAGTCATTACCGGTTTGGACGAAAATGTTCCCTCAGATTTCATTGCAATGGATATCAGACATGCACTACATCATCTGGGTCTGATCTCCGGTGAGATCTCCACAGATGATTTATTGGATTCGATATTTTCATCGTTCTGTATTGGAAAGTGAATGAGACAGGATTCTGCTTTGCAGAATCTGTCGTCGA
>JAHDDD010000295.1 GCA_020629535.1 Saprospiraceae bacterium | reverse complement strand
CCGTTATAATCTAGCATATGTAAATAAACGAAACAAACTTGATTTAGATGCAAGAATCTAATTTACATTTGTCATCCTAAAATGAAGTTGAAAGAGAAAATATTGGTGTTTAATGTGTTGCTGATGGTCGTCAGTATTTTCTACAGTCTATTTCTTTTGTCAATATCAATGTTTGGGTTTCTATTTTTATGTGTGTATGAAATGTGGGAAAATAAACTCAGCTTTAAGAAGGAAATAAAATCGGCCACACCATTCATAGTTCTATCGTTGGTGTTCTGGGGCATTGTTTTTTCAGGAATCAATTCATCTGATCTTAGTAACTGGACTCGGCACCTACGTCTTAAATTGCCTTTCTTGTTTTTACCATTTTGTTTTTATGTATTGAGAGAGTCCATTGCCAAATATCAAGATTGGATCAAGATTGGATTTTTAGCAACTTGTGTCTTTAGTAGTATTCAAGTTCTGGTTCAGTTCATTAATCCTGATACTGTCATTTTTGAAATCGCAAAAGGAAGATCTTTAGATACACCTGTTGATCACATAAAGTATAGTTTGTTTATTGCTTTTGGGGTGATATTGTCTTTTTTGAAGTTTAGAGATAGTAAGCATTCTTCTCGAAGGGTTCTTTACCTCTTCGTTGCGATTCTTCTTTTTGTCACTTTGCATCTATTGGCAGTGCGAAGCGGATTGGTTGTTTTTTACTTCACTGCACTTGTATTGACCCTCAGAGCTTTTATAAGAAACCCAAGTTTCGTTTCTGCATTGGTCATCGCAACAATAGTTATCTCACCATTCATTGCATACAAAACTGTGCCTTCGATTCAAAAGAAGATCGAATATTCGTTGTATGATTTTAAAATGTATCGGCAAGGAAAAGGTGATATGTACTCTGATTCGGAAAGAATCTATTCAGGGATTGTTGGTACTAAAATTTTCAAAGAATCTCCTATCCTCGGATCAGGCATTGGTGATCTTAAAGATGCTTGTACCAAAATTTACACCTCAGAACTGAATAAGAAATCTGTAAAATATCCGCACAATCAATTTTTGTTTATTCTAGCAGGAATGGGAATTGTAGGGTTGATCTTTTTTATGGTAGGGATGTATTTTCCTGCCTTCTATTACAGAAAAAACATGGAAGATTTATTCTTGGCCATTTTGATTATTTACCTTACTTCATTTGCTGTAGAAAACACATTGGAACGATCATACAGCATTGCATTTTACTTGCTGTTTCTGCTCGTTCCAATGTGTACCTTGGCTGTGTCTAACGAGAACCGTTGATCACTCCCAAGCCACAATCCAGATAATCAATATATCCACTTATGCCTTCATGGTATCCCCTTGGGTTTGATACCACTTTCTCATCATTGGTCATCATAACGTATAACGGCTGAGAGTTTTGTTCAAAATTAACAATTTGGAAATCAGCCCATCTGTTGCCGACATTCCTTAGTTTCACATTGTCTCCTTGAGGATTCTTTCTCAGACTAACTTGTTTCTCTTCTAATTTCTTTCGATCATCCACATACAGAGAGATCAATACAAAATCATCAGATAATTTTGTTTTAACATTATGATCGACCCAAATAAATTCTTCTGTTTTTCTGCAATTGACGCAACCATGCCCAGTAAAATCAAGGAAAACAGGTTTATCGTTTTTCTTTGCATAATCTAGTCCTTGATAGTAATCTTTAAAGCATGGAATATCATTCGCACATTTCGTATATGAGCTGTACGCTTTTTTAATGTCAGGATCAAGATCTGGTTTTGGTAAGAATATATTATAGGTTGCAGGAGGAGCAATCCCACTTGTCAATCCTTTCGGGATATAACTACTTGGGTTCGAAGGATCAACTTGAAAACCTGTGGCAAAATAAATTGCGAGTGCAAGCGAAGCCAATCCTATTCCTCCCTTGATAGGGGATAATTTTTTCTTTTTACCACTATGTGGAAATCTTATAAATCCAAAGAAGTACAAGGCCATTGCCAATGCTACGGCCACCCAAATTCCCATGAACACTTCATACTTTAAGAAATTCCAATTGCTCGTTAAGTCTGCAACTGAGAGAAATTTAAATGCAAACGCCAATTCTAGAAATCCCAAAAATACTTTCACGTCTGTCATCCATCCTCCTGATCTCGGCAATGAATTGAGCCAAGATGGAAAGGCTGCAAAAAGACCAAATGGCAATGCCAATGCCAATGCGAAGCCAAACATCACTATTGCAGGTCCGAGTGTGTTTGAAGATGCTGCAGCTGTTACAATGGCAGAACCGATGATAGGACCTGTGCAAGAGAATGATACCAATGCCAAGGTAAAAGCCATGAAGAAAATTCCTATCAATCCTCCTTTGTCAGCCATGGAATCTGTTTTGGTAGTCCAGGAACTTGGTAGCGTAAGTTCGTAGTAACCAAAAAACGAGAAAGCGAAGAATAAGAATATGAGGAAGAAAATCGTATTTGCTATCCAATTTGTGGAAAGAGCATTCAATGCCTCACCTCCAAATACTGCTGTAAGGATTAAACCCAAAGCAACATAAATTACGATGATAGAGGCTCCATATATTAGACCATTGGCAAGACCACTTCTATTATTGTCTTTGGTAAAGAATCCAACTGTAATTGGGATCATAGGAAAGACACAAGGAGTAAGAAGTGCCACCAATCCTCCTAAGAATCCAAGAATAAAGGATTTAAGCAAACTATTATCAGCCGTTTCTTCTCCTCCACAATCTTTTGGCGGATTCGCATAGGTTTCGCGTATACTAGGAACACGTTGGTCAACAAGATTGTCACTGGTTATGGTTGGACCTGTTGTTCCACCCACTGCCGCAGCAACTGGTGCGCCCATGTATTTATCATCAAACTTAACCTCAAATTCTACATCTGTCGGTGGAAGACAATGAGCATCATCGCAAGTCATATAAGTAAGGTATCCCTTAAGTTTTGCGTTGGGACTTACTTTTACTTTCTGCGTGATTTGAAAAGGCTCTTTATCCAAGAATTTAATAACATTGACATTATCAAACAATGGGTCTGGTCCTTCTTTTTTATATCCTTTTTCTAACGCTTCACCTTGAATTTCTACTCCAACATTCTCTTCGTATTCAATGTATGTTGGAACTGGTCCGTCATCACTTGTAAATTGAGAATAAACAGACCATCCTTTCTCAATCTGTGCAATATAATTTAAAGCATATTCACCATTTCCCAAGTCTTCAAGTTTGAAAGACCATTTGACAGGTTCTACATTTCCACCAAAGTCCTCATTCATAGCCCCAGAATCGTCGATTGGATCGGAGCCAGCTGATAAATCAACAGGAGCAAAATCAAATTTTTCTGTTTGGGCCTCTTCTGTTGATGTTTCACCTACTGACTTTACCTCTGCGATTTGTGCAACTTCTTTCTTTACTTCGCTTGCTGTTTCATTAACCTTCTGTGTCTCAATTTCAGCTTTTTGTTTTGCTTCCTCAATTTTCTTTTTAATCAAATTGCCAGCAGGTGCTGTAACTTGAGTTACTTCTTTAGTAACGTTTGATTTTTCTTTTGTTGGAGCAGTTGCAGTACTCTTCTTGCTTGGAATAAGTTTATGCGTGAAGTCAACATCTGTTGGTGGAAGACACCTAGAGTCATCACAGGTCATATATGTTAGATAGCCAACCACTTCATCCACACCATTTTCTGCTTCAATCTTTTGTTTGATGACGAATGGTTCTCCTGCAAGAAATTTGATTACATCAACTTCAAAGAGTTTGTCAAAGCCTTCTTTTTTCTTTCCGGATTCTGTTGCATCGCCCAAAGTTTTGAAACCTTCAGATTCATAATTTATTGATGTGGGAACTGGACCATCATCACTTGTAAACTGAGAATAGACGGTCCATCCTTTTTGGATATTTGCAGTCCATGTAAGTTCGTAGGTATTTCCTTCAAGATGGTTAATGGTTGAGGTCCATTTGACAGGATTTAATTCCTGAGCCATAGATGCAAAAGAAAGGACCATGGCTAAAAGAGAAAGAACTATTGATCGCATAGAAAGAAAATTTTTGCTTGGCGAAAATAATGAATCCGCTAAGTACTTAATACATTAAATTTTTGTTTGTAACTCTATTGTCGTTGGTGGGAGGCATCTTAAGCCATCACAGGTCATAAATCTGACAGATGTATTGATTTGTGTGCCTTTATCGGCTTTGAACCTTTGATGGAATTCTGCTTTTTCTGAAAATTGGATTACTTCCAGGCCGAATAAATCACTCATGATTTTTTCAGGTTCCGTCTGCTCTTCTACATCTCCCAAAATTTCCACATCATTGCCAGAGATTTCAAAACTCGTTGGAACAGGTCCATCAGGATCTGTAAATTGAGAATATAATTTCCAACCCTTCTCAATGTCAGCAGTGATTTTTAAAACTGGTCCGTCTTCTGAATCAACTACCTCAGAACTCCATTGGACCGGATTCAAGTTTTGCTGTGAGAATCCAATAGTAGCAATGGAAAAGAAAAACAACAGGAACGAATACTTCATGATATAATTTTTACAAAGGTAAACGCACTTCGGGTTGGAAAAAATATGGTTTTTTAGCTTTAGCTTTTATTTAACAGCCTAACTGTGGACGAGGTTCTTATAATGATCGAGCAAACTTTCAAAAAGAAATCTACCATCCGTATTTCCAAGAATACTTTCTGATGCTCTCTCAGGGTGAGGCATCATCCCTATGACATTGCGATTTGCATTACATATTCCGGCGATGCTGTTGGTCGAACCATTGAGGTTTGCTTCCTCTGAAACATTGCCTTGTTCATCACAATATTTAAACAGAATTTGATTATTTGCTTCTAATTGGTTTATGGTTTCTGCGTCAGCGTAGTATCTTCCTTCGGCGTGAGCAATTGGAATTTTTAAGACTGTATTAACAGAAATATTCCGCGTAACAGCGGAATCAGAGGTCATTGTCTTTAAATGAATATTTTGACAAATGAATTTTTGCTTAACATTTCTGAGCAACACTCCTGGCAGCAATCCGCATTCACACAAAATTTGAAAGCCATTGCATATACCATAAACCATACCTCCTTCATTTGCAAATTTTACAACCTGCTCCATCACGGGCGAAAATTTCGCGATGGCTCCTGCTCGTAAGTAATCTCCAAATGAAAATCCTCCTGGAATGATTAGACAATCATAGTCATCCTGA
>JAHDDD010000294.1 GCA_020629535.1 Saprospiraceae bacterium | reverse complement strand
TTAGAATGTCCAAAACCATCTCCTGGAGTTAACAGCACACCGGTTTGATCGTATATGTTCTTCCATAAATCGTGATCTCCTTTTGCGTCGTTGGAAGGCAAGAATTGAGACAATTCTAACCATACGAACAAACTACCCGAGGCTGGACAAAATGGAATATCATGGGCTTTTAAATGTTTTACAACAATGGCATAGGTCTCAGTCAATGCTTTTTGATTCTGACGCACAAAATCATTGATGAAATGATCATCAGAAAGGATGTGCATCCACAACCATTGAGTGATATTAGACACCATGTGCGGGGCGTTGACATTTCTAAAAGCTTTTAGTACTTCCTCATTTAAAGAATAAAAGAATCCAACCCTATGACCGGATGCGCCGAAGTCTTTTGATAAGCCATAACATTGATGCACGTACTCACTCTTTGTCTTTTGAATATAAGGAATGATGGATTCAAATTGAACCTGCTGATTGTAATCATTGATAAGATCAGGATGATGTGTGTCAATCATAGAAAGACTATAAAGTTCATTCACCAAAAGGTGAACCTTATTTTCAATACACCAATCAGCTATCAACTTTAATTCATCAAAAGTATATAATACACCTGTTGGATTATCGGGATTGGTGAGAATGAGAAGTCGTAATTTCTTTCCTTTATCTTCAATTTCCAAACGTGATTTTTCAAGCATATCAATGGTCAATGCCGGACCATGCTTCAATTCAATAACATCATGGTGTGAAATGATATCGTACCTTTCCACAGCTGATTTGTTATGAATATCTTGAGTATAAACGGGATAACTTGGGGCAGGAATGGCCGCCACATCACCAGCATCGCAAAGAACCCAAGAAGCCAACTCTATAATGGCTGTGGTACCAGCAGAAGAAACAAGATTCTCCATTTCCACTTCAGCTTTGGCGATGTACTTACCAATAAAATTTGCTGCACTTCCTAAAAATTCGTCAGAGCCGCCAATGCCAGTATAATTATAAACCCACGGTTCGACTGCATGTGTTCGCATAACCTGCGTTACTTTTGAGTCAAGGAGTCTTCTCAACAGATTGTTTTCTGCCATATTCAATGGGAACTTGCCATCAGGATTTTCGGTAGGATGCCATTGATTCGTAACTGCTTCGAAGAACAACTCAAGATCTGATCTCAGCTCTGTGACAGAAGCAATCGATCCTCTTTTTGATATTTTCACAAACTTAGATTTCTGTATGGAATGATTGGAAATTTCTCTCCGGCTTTAAATAGATTTCTACCTCTAGGTAAATGGATAAATGCATCTGCATCGACCAAATTTGCTAAATCTCCAGATCCATTGCCTTTGATCGGTTCGGCCAGGATTTCTGCATCCTTATTATATGATAACTTGACTTCTAAGAAGTAATCGAGATCGGGTTTAAAATTTACATCCTTTGTCAACTTCCCGTATGGCATTTCATTCATGGCAATTCCCAAACAAGAGTTCAACCATTGCAACAAATACACATGAGTGCACATAAAGGAAGAAACAGGATTGCCCGGCAAAGCGAAAACCGTCGTCCCATTATCATGGACCCCAAACCAAAGAGGTTTACCCGGTCTCTGGGCCACTTTGTGGAAAAGTTTTCTCACACCCATTTCATCCAAACACTGAGGCAAATAATCGTACTTTCCTTTAGATACACCTCCGCTCAAAACTATCAAATCGAAATCCACCAAAATGGACTGCAGGGCTTCATTGATTTCTTTAGGATCATCATTCAAGTGCAGTGTGGAAACAGGAATTCCTCTTTCCTTCAAAGTGGAAGCAATGCGATATACATTTCCTCTTCTGATTTGATGAGGCAATGGCTGTTCTGTGATTTCTACAAGTTCATTTCCGGTGGAGATGACGACCGTTTTTGGCAACGCAAAGACCTTAAGTCTCGACTTACCAACTGAGGCGCAAACACCCATTTCTGCTGAACCAATTCTGGCTTTCTCTTTAATTACTAGGTCTCCTTTCTTTCGATCCAAACCTTTGAAGTGTACATTCTGAGCTTTTGAAAACTCAGCTTCAATCATCACTATGCCATCTTCAATTTTCAAGTCTTCATAACGTATGACTGTATCTGTTCCTTTCGGAAGTACTGCGCCGGTCATAATTTCCACGCAGGCTTCAGGGTTCTTTAGTTCATATTGCGCATCACCGGCAGCAACGATTGATTCAATCAGTAATTTTTTGGATTTTATAGAATCAAAATTTAATGCGATTCCATCCATGGTCACGCGGTCGTATGGTGGGAGCTCACGGTCGGCGTATACGTTTTCTGCCAATACTCGTCCGAAACTTTCTTCAAGAGAAACTTCTTCGACTCCAAAACTCTTTGAATGATCTAAAACAATCTGATATGCCTCATTAAAATCTGTGAGCATCATCCTCCAATGGTCGCCATTGATTCTGAAACTGGAGAAGAAGCCCGTTTCTTTTCTGCTTCAAATCCATCCTTTGATCTATTGCCCAAAGCCGATAATAAAGCAGTCTTCAATTCTTCATCAGTAGCACCTGCACGTATAATATCTCTAACATTGAAGATACCGTTGTCGTAAAGACATGTTTTAATGACTCCTGTTGGAGTGAGTCTTATCCTATTACAAGTTCCACAAAATGTTCTTGAATAGGCTGCGATTATGCCGAAGTCTCCTGCAAAACCATTGATTTTATAATTACTTGAAGTTGAAAATGGAGGATCGACTAGTTTTTCTAATGCTGGAAATTTTGATTCAATATGAGACAGGATCTTTTTATGAGACCAAAAACTTTTATTGCCCTGGCCCAGTGTACCATTGAATGGCATTTCCTCGATAAATCTGACACTGAGTTTCTTATCTCTAGCCAACTCGACCATTGGAATAATATCCTCAATATTTTTCCCATCCATTACGACCATATTCAATTTCAACTCAAGACCTTCATCTAGTATTTCATCCATGCAATGAATGACCTTATCAAGATCATCTCTTCTAGTAATCATCTTGAATCGGTCTTTGTCTAGACTATCAATGCTAAGGTTGATGGAATTGATTCCTAATTCCTTTAAACGATTCACCTTTCCTTCAAGCAAGGTCCCGTTGGTCGTGATATGAATTTTTTTGAGTTGAGGAATTTCTGAGATGCTTTGTAAGAATTGCATCAGATCTTTTCGTAAAAAAGGTTCTCCACCAGTTATTCTGATCTTTTCAATTCCTTCTGCACAAAATACTTTGGTGATTCTGAGCAATTCCTCATAGGTCATGAGATTTGATTTGTCCACATACTTGATGCCTTCTTCAGGCATACAATAAAAGCACCTGAGATTGCAACGATCTGTCACTGCAATCCGCATATAGTTTATCTGCCGTCCGTGGTTATCAATGAGACCCATGAAAAATTCAATTAATCAAAAGTAGAATGTAAATTAATATATTCATCTTTACTTTCACAGTTAAATATCAACGTGAGCGATAGTTTTAGTCATATCAACCAAAAAGGTGACCCAAAGATGGTCAATGTTTCCGCTAAGCAGGAAACCATCAGGGTAGCCAAAGCTGAGTCAATTGTGCTTCTTGGGAAAGATATCATGAAAGAAATTCGTGAATTGCATTTTCAGACGAAAAAAGGATCAATTACTCAGACAGCCATCATTGCTGCCACCATGGCGGTAAAAAATACGTCCAACTTGATCCCATTGTGTCACCCATTGAGCATTCAAGGATGTGATATTGAAATTAATCCTCATGATGATCACTTTCACATCTATTGTACAGTCACCACCCAAGGCAAAACAGGTGTTGAAATGGAAGCATTGACTGGAGCATCAGTGGCTGCATTGACGATTTATGATATGACCAAGGCGTTGTCACATGATATCACCATTGACAAAACTCGATTGGTAAAAAAGACAGGAGGAAAGTCTGATTATGAAAGAACATAAAAAGCATTCACAACTCGAAAGACCAAACATTGAAGCATTCTCGAAATGTGATTTTGCATTTGTGGGCACACATTGTAATGCAATAAATCTCATGATCAGAGATTTGAAAATTAATTTATCGCCCGATCATCGTATCATTACTATAGATGCAAACCATTCAAATGAATTTGCAGGTAGCAAATTACAGATTGACGAACAAATCATACACCTTCAAACCGTTAGTTCTGATGGAGAATACGATCAACGCATACGTGCCTCGGAGTACGATCTTGCCTTGGTCAATGGGAACCATTATCCTGCTAAAAGACAAATTGTTTTTTTAGATTCAAACAAAGAGGCTTCTGTAAAAAAGAGGCTGCATCAATTAGATAACATTATCGCTTTTGTAAAAATTGACCGAGATGAACCATTCTCTTTCTTAAAAGAAAAGATGGGAGAGAAGATCAATGAAATTCCTGTTTTTACTCAATACGCCATTGAAAAAATCTCTGCCGTTCTCAAAGAGCATCTTTCAAATCAACGTCCGGAACTTTGCGCACTTATATTGGCAGGTGGTGCAAGTTCAAGGATGGGAAGAGACAAAAGTCAAATTAATCTTCATGGTGAAAGCCAAGAAATACATCTTGCAAAGATCACCCAATCGCTTGGTCTTAAAACATTCATCTCGAAAAGAAAACATGATAAAAAAGAGATTGATGGCATCCAAGTAATTACTGATACGGTCCTTGACCTTGGCCCCTTCGGCGCCATTTTGACTGCCTTCCAACAGCATCGCAACAAAGCATTTCTGGTCTTAGCTTGTGATCTCCCTCTGGTCAACAAAACACTGATCGAACAGTTGATCAAGCATAGAGATACAACCAAGTTCGCCACATGTGTAAAAGCCAAAACAAAATCATTTCAAGAACCTCTGATTTCTATTTATGAACCTAGGGCCTATCTTCGATTACTTTCTTTTCTTGGTATTGGATATGCTTGTCCACGAAAAGTCTTGATCAATTCTGATTGCAAAATTGTAGAAGTAGAGGACGAAAATCTTGTATTAAATATGAATACTCCAGAGGAGTTGGAGAAGGCCAAAGAGATTATTGATGGTTGATTCCTTTACTTGCAACGTTGTTGCTGGTTGACAAACCCCATTTCCAATTTTAATTCATCCTAAAATATTTGTTTCTCTTTACGACCATTTTCTTTGATTCATTTCATTCATCAAAGAAAAGGGTCATGATTGTAGATATTATCCTATCTCCGGGCAAAGCCCGGAGCTAT
>JAHDDD010000293.1:260-5247 GCA_020629535.1 Saprospiraceae bacterium | reverse complement strand
GAAGTGGGCAAGGCTACTTTTGAATTAGATGAGTATGGAAGTTTTTCAGGAAGTATGGTCATTCCAAAAGAAGGATTGCTGGGAAATTATAGCTTGAATGCAACGGGTTTTCATGCATACGAGTCATTTAGCGTTGAAGAATATAAGCGCCCGAAAGCTCAGCCAGAGATTGTGCAGTCTGAAGAACAATACAAGCTAGGTGATGAAGTAGAAATTGAAATCAAAGCAGAATCATTTGGTGGAGTAGCATTGAATGATGCTATAGTGAACTACAAAGTTTACAAAACACAATCTTGGCCTTGGTATTATAGATATTGTTACGTTCCGTATTTCTACCAAAATCACAACCAACAGATTGTGAAAATTGGAACTACACAATTAGATGCAACGGGCAAAACAAAAATTAAATTCCAAACTGCTGTTGAACCAGGTTTTGAAAATTGGGAAGTAAAACCTGGTTATGCATACAATGTTTCTGTGGATGTAACAGATCTCGATGGAGAAACACAATCTGTTTCCAAGCGATATTTCATGTATGAAAATCCATTGATTTTTGATATAAAAGTTGACCCATTTATCACATATGGTCAAAGCGTTGATGTTGAGTTAGTAGCACGCAACTTTGATAATTTTGAAATTGAAGAAAACTTTGAACTTCAAATATTTTCACTAGGGAAGAAACCAAAAGAGTACCGTTCTAAAATGTGGCCATTTCCAGAATTTCATGCTATGGACTCCGTGGAATATCGTCAAAAGTTTCCGTATGATCAATTCAACGAAACCGAAACCATTGATGATTTCGATAGTGCAAAACTGGTTGAGAAAAAACTCATTAGCAAAAAGGAAAAGCGAATGGGGTTCAAAAATCTGGCTCCAGGACGTTATGCGGTGAGAATCAAAAAAGATGGAAAGTTATTGCCCGAAAGGCAAATATTTGAAGTCTATGAGAACAGCATCAGCGACACAAAAAGATTGATTGTTGATACAGATAAGGAGAAATATAAGGCCGATGAAAGAGCGACTATTAAGTTGGTTGGTTCATCAACGACAAATTACATTTATCACAGAATGTTCAAACAAAATGAGCTCTTCCGCAACGCATGGACCGGAAGCAATGAAGTCATTAATATCGAGATAGATGAAAAGGCCTACGGAAATATTTCTTTGATTGCTTATAGTGTGAAAAATAACAGAGAAGTATATACCACAAAGTCGATTTCGGTGCCATGGGATCATAAAAAATTGAATATTGAATTCACAACTTTTAGAGACAAGGTACTTCCTGCTGCTGAGGAAAAATGGAAACTAAAGGTCAATGGATTGAAAAGCGAAAAGGCTCAGATCGGGCTAGCAATGTATGATGCCTCATTGGACATGATCAGACCACATTCAATGCTTTTGGAATTATGGCCAAGTTTCAGTCATTACTTTTATCCGATTGCTCGGAATTTTACATTGTCAAACTCTCAAAGAATTGGATCACCTGTACGATTGTATGCGTCATTGGTGAATATGAATTTATTTCCTGAAGTAAATTATTATCATTTCCAACGTGCATGGGCGGCAGGAGACATGGCTATAAGGAGCTCAAATAGAGATGCCTCTGCATATCATGTTGATGGTGTCCGCATGAAATCAACAAAAGAAATGTCAGCTTCTGGGGCTCCTGCACCTGCGCCAGCCATGGCTGACGCATACGATGCTGATGTGGTCGAAGAATCTGTAGAGTCAGGAGGTATATCACTCGAAGAAAAAGAATTGAATGCTACAACCAAAGGATTACAAATAAAGGATGTCCCCATCCGCAAAAATTTGAATGAGACCGTATTCTTTTATCCAAACTTGGAAACGGATGATGAAGGCCATGTTGAATTTGAATTTAAAATGAATGAAGCTATAACTGAATGGAAACTCATGACTTTGGCTCATACACAAGATTTGAGTCTTGGTTCGTCTGAATTATTGGTCAAAACACAGAAGGATCTTTTGATTGTGCCTAATATGCCAAGATTTTTAAGAGCAGGCGACAAGGTTGAGTTCTCAGCCAAGGTGTCAAATTTGTCAGAAAAGGCACTTACCGCCAATGCCGAGATCCAAATCTTGAATGCCATTGATGAATCAGATGTTACAAACTTATTTCTACCCAATGGAAAAACCAAAAAGATAAGTATTGCCAAATCGGAGTCAAGTCTGGCTTCATGGAATCTGCAAGTTCCTAGTGATTTTGTTTTACCTGTGATCGTCAAGGTTATAGCAAGTAGTGGAGATCATGTTGATGGTGAACAGAATTTATTGCCTGTTTTGACCAATCGAAAAATGATTACAGCAACGAAAGCCATCATGGTCAAAGCTAACTCCGAGAAAGTGTTTGATTTCGAACATCTGATGGACCATGGAAATGATTCGAACCTACGTCACGAATCTTATACAGTTGAGTTCACTTCAAATCCAATTTGGTTTGCAATAAAAGCGATGTCTTATATAAAACATCAAAGTTCAAAACCCATTACATCGTGGGTAAATAAACTCTATGTGAATTCACTTTCCAGGCATTTGGTGGATTCCTATCCACAAATAGAACAAGTATTTAATATTTGGGATTTAGACGAAAATGCTCTCAAATCTCAGCTTGAAAAAAATCAGGAATTCAAAGCATTGGGATTGGATGAAACGCCTTGGGTCCGAAATGCCCAGAGCGAAAGCGAGCAACGTGCGAATATCAAATATTTGTTTGACGAAAATCAATTGAATATTGATAGCAAGGAAATACTTAAAGAGCTTAACAGAAGAATTTTGCCAAACGGTGGGTTTTCCTGGTGTCCAGGCGGGAGAGATAATTGGTATCTAACGCAGTATGTATGCGAAGTCATCCTCAGATTAGATGAGTTGGGTTTACTCAAAGATGCTGAGTTCGAAAGTTTGCTAAATCGAGCTATGAAATATTCAGCAGAAAGAGTAAATGAGAAGTATGAAAATCTTAAAAAATACAATCGAGATTTAGATCATGATCATTTAAGTTCAATGGTCATCCAATTTGCCTACTTGAGTGCGCTTAAAAATGGAGAACCTTGGAAGGATGTCAACACGAAAGCAGCAAATTTTTGGACCAACCAGATGACAGAATATTGGACAGACAAAACCGTATATCTTCAAGGCATGATGGCCAAAACACATTCTTTGTCAAAAAATATTGATCAAGAATTAATGATAAGAACTTCACTTTTGGAGAGAGTCATAGTAGATGAAAATCTAGGTGCTTACTGGAAAGGGAATAGAGGATATTTCTGGAGTCAAGCACCCATCGAACAACAAGCAATGTTGATTGATTATTTCAATACCACAGGAGAACATAAAGACCTGGTTGGTGAATTAAAAATGTGGCTTTTAACTCAAAAGCAAACCAATCATTGGGGATCAGGAAGAGCTACTGCAGCTGCCATGCATGCCTTGATATTGGATTCTGATGATTGGATCGATTCCAAAGAAGTTGTACAAGTATGGGTGGCAGATAGTGAAATATCACCTTCTCAAAAGGAAGCAGGAACGGGTTATTTTCAGAAGAAACTCGACACTGATGAGATAAATGCTGATTTTGCCAGAATCAAAGTAAAAAACCCAAATGATCATATTGTCTGGGGTGGGGTTTATTGGCAATATTGGCAAGATCTTGACCAAATTGAGAAAGCAAATGAAAATCCATTTAATATCAAAAAGGAGGTATATCTTGAAAAGGAAAGTGAAGAAGGCACAACTTTGGAAAGATGTAATTCAAACACTGTATTGCAACAAGGAGATAAATTAAAAGTACGTGTTGTTCTTGAAACGGACCGCGACCTGAGTTATGTTCACATGCAAGATATGAGAGCCGCAGGCTTGGAGCCAATTCAGAGTATGAGTAAGCATGAATGGCAAGATGGCTTGTATTATTATCAAAGCACAAGAGATGAATCAGTTGAATTCTTCTTTGATAATTTAAGAAGAGGTACCTATGTTTTTGAGTATCCTTTGAGAGTAACGCATACAGGTACGTATAGCAACGGAGTCACGACTGCTCAATGTTATTACGCACCTGAATTTGCTAGTCACAGTGAAGGTATTTCATTGCAGTTTGAAGCCCTAGAGTTCTGATGAGGCCATTCGGCCAATGGAAATTCCCGTCACGATTTCGATGGCGGAAAATCTGGTGGCGGTTTGAGAGTCAGGCAAAAGATTTGTCAGACTTTGTCTGCCTCTCAATTCTATAAACCACAAAGGATCAAAGTTCAATTTTGTATCTTTTCTTTTAGAGCCAAATGGTTTGCTGTATCCAATAGCAGCGGAAAGATGAAAACCAGATCGATTTAAAAATTCAGTTTGATTTTCATTGCTAATTAAAGTTTCTCCTGAGAAAGTTCGTGTAAAACTCCAAAGCAAATAGCTAATCTCTGGACCGAATGAAAAATAAACGTTGGATGGGGTATAATACTTTCCATGAATGCCCAAATTTAAGAAAGCTGACTTTGAATCGGCTTTGCTGATGCCAAACAAAGGTTGACTCAATTCCCTCACATTTCCACTCATGCTCAAGCCTGGATAAATATTTATTGCCCAACTTTTATTTAGCTTGGTTTGTAACTGAATGCCACCGGTTGGATAAAATATTCTGCTCACTCGATCTACTCCTGCAGTCGTATTGTTGACACCAGACTGACCAGCCCCAAGTACAAGACTTAAAACGTAGTCACGGTTTTGAGCACAAGAGTAATTTACAAGAAGGAAAAGAAAAGTGAAAAGTAAAATGTAGTTTTTCATGCGATATCAATTTGATAGAAAATCGTTTTAATCGTCAACGCTGCCGTCTATAGGTTTCGAAGTTTTAGCAAACCAAAAAGCATAAATAGAAGCAATGAGAAAAAACAACCATCCACCAATTTCCACAAATGGAACTTCGATATCTCTGGCTTTAAAATAAATTCCTGCAATCAACAACACTATGGCTATACTATAG
>JAHDDD010000293.1:0-250 GCA_020629535.1 Saprospiraceae bacterium | reverse complement strand
GCAAGGTGCCAATCATTTTTTTTCCTCGATATGTCATTGCGATTATTTTATGTTAAGCTACGACTTTAATGCCAATTAATCTAGATTCCATTCAAATTCGATGCTTTGGCCATGCATAAGTCTGTTTAGATTGTTTAGATCTTTCATGCGTATACTACCAATGCGTGGATATCCTCCAGTTGTCTGAGCATCATGAAGAAGAATAAGCAATTGACCATTTGGAAGAAGTTGAACACAGCCAGGAAAAGTG
>JAHDDD010000292.1 GCA_020629535.1 Saprospiraceae bacterium | reverse complement strand
GGTTTTGCTTTTCTATTCTTGCAATACACATGTAAAAAATGATGCTGTTCAACGTTCTCTGGGAAAGAAAGTCGAAGCTGTTTCCAACAATATTTGGGTTCTTCACCAAGATCAGGAGAATGTCTATTGGTTTGGTTCAAATGGCGAAGGGATCTTTTCATATAATGGGCAAACAATAATTCAATACACAGTAGAAGATGGTCTGCCAAGTAATCAAATCAGAGGCATACAGTCAGACGAAAAAGGCAACCTATTTATCGAAACACCATTGGGTCTTTGTAAATTCGATGGTAAGAAAATACATTCAATTGAAGTCTCATCTGAGTCTGCCCAATGGGAGACAAAACCAACAGATCTATGGTTTAATTTTGATGGCAACCAAAATGCAGCATATAGATTTGATGGTGAAAAATTAACAAAATTAAAATTCCCAACATTCGATCTTGATGAGACTTATGATCGCGAGTTTCAACCAACTTCATTTAGCCTTTACGGAATGTATTCTCACACGAAAGATGATCACGGAGGAGTCTGGTTTGGGACTTTATGCGCAGGTGTATTTTACATCAATCAATACGGATCGAAATGGATTTGCGAGCCTGAACTGACAGTTTTGGAAGATGGACGTATCCCCGGTATTCGTTCTGTTTTAAAAGACAAAAATGGTGCTTTTTGGTTTAGTCATTTAAAGCATCGATATCAATTGGATGCTCAATGGTACGATGGAAATTTTCAATATGTAAAGGTAGAAAATCCATATTCCAAAGAAATAAAACTTCCTTATTACCTAAGCGCCCTAAATGATAAATCAAACGATGAAATTTGGTTTGTGAGTTATGATGAAGGAGTATGGAATTTTGATGGAAACGAATATAAAATGTATAAGCTAGTTCATGATGGAGAGCAAGTTAATACCATGGCCATTATGCAAGATCACAATAATACAATCATTGTTTCCAGCCAACATCATGGGCTCTTTACATTCAATGGTTCTTCATTTGAAAAATGGAATCTTGCCAACTAATTATATACAAATCAGTGACAGATATTTTCATTCATATTCAATGAATTAATTAGGAAATAATACATTTGACGCAAAGTGAAAACATGTCAAAGATTATAATCAAAAATGCCAGAATTGTAAACGAAGGAAAGATCATTGAAGGAGATCTATTAATTCACAAAGACCGGATTGCGAAGCTTGCTCCACAAATTGAAGAGGCCAATGCGGAAGAAATCAATGCAGAAGGAAAATTTTTATTGCCGGGAATCATCGATGATCAAGTTCACTTCAGAGAGCCAGGTTTAGGGCACAAAGCCAATATTTATACAGAATCATGCGCAGCCGTTGCAGGTGGTGTGACCACATTCATGGAAATGCCAAATACAAAGCCTCAATCAGTTACCCAAGAACTCTTGCAAAAGAAATATGATATTGCTCACCACGTGTCTCCGGCCAATTACTCCTTTTTTATGGGGGCAACAAATGATAATATTGAAGAAGTATTGAAGACCAACCCAAAGGACGTATGCGGTGTGAAAATATTCATGGGTTCCAGTACAGGAAATATGTTGGTCGATCAAGATGAAACACTTGAAAAACTCTTTTCTAAGGTGGAAATGTTGATGGCCACTCATTGTGAAGATGAAGCTACCATCAGAAAGAATATGGAAAAAGCGGAATCAAAGTATGGAGAAGATATTCCATTCACTGAGCATCCAATCATTAGGAGTCGAGAAGCTTGTTATTTGTCTTCTTCAAAGGCAATTGCATTGGCCAAGAAATTTGACGCCCGTTTGCATATTTTACACATTTCCACCGCTGACGAAATTGCACTTTTTTCAAATGAATTACCCCTCGAAAAAAAGCGAATAACATCTGAAGCTTGTGTACATCATTTATATTTCAATGATACATATTACTCTTCACACGGCAGTAAAGTAAAATGTAATCCTGCCATAAAAACAGAGCAAGACAGGAAAGCCATTTTTCAAGCGGTGCTCGATGATAATATTGATATCATTGCAACAGACCATGCTCCTCACACTGTTGAAGAGAAATCAGGAAAATATGCATCAGCACCTTCAGGTTTACCTCTGGTCCAACACAGTCTCAATATCATGTTCCACTTCCACCAAAAAGGAGAAATCAGTATGGAGAGATTGGTTGAGAAAATGTGCCATGCACCAGCACAGTGCTTTCAGCTAAAAGAACGTGGGTATCTTAGAGAAGGGTACTTCGCTGATTTGGTTCTCTTTGATCCAAACAATCCTTGGACCGTATCAAAAGAAAATATTCTATATAAATGCGCATGGTCACCCTTAGAGAATGTACGATTTAAGGGGAAAGTAGATCAAACTTTTGTAAATGGACAGCTAGTCTATGCCAATAATAAAGTTCTGCCATTTTCAGCAGGGCAACGCATACACTTCAACCGTTAGTAGCTGATGAAGGGCGAGTTAAAAGAGGTGGCATCTGTTTTCTTTAAATTAGGATGCATTGCTTTTGGCGGTCCAGCCGCCCATATCGCCATGATGCAAGAAGAAATTGTAGAAAAACGAAAATGGATGAGTTCGTCCAGATTTCTTGACTTAATGGGAGCAACCAATTTGATTCCTGGTCCTAACTCCACCGAAATGACCATGCATTGTGGTTATGAAAGGGCAGGAGTGAAGGGTCTTTTTGTTGCTGGCGCGTGTTTTATTTTTCCCGCGGTAGTTATCACCCTAGTCTTTGCATATATCCTCGTCAATTTCGGTACACTTGAGCCAGTCCAAAGATTGGTGTATGGAATTAAACCAGCAGTCCTTGCCATCATTCTGGCTGCGGTCATGAAATTGGGTAAAAAAGCAATCAAAGGACCAGAGCTTTTAGCCCTTGGGATTGTGACAGCCATTGTTGCCATTTTTGGAGTCCATGAAGTGGTCGCACTTTTACTTTGTGCTTTGCTTGGAACAGCCTACTTCATGACCAAGAAAAATGTACTCTCCTCCTTTGACTTATTTGGATTTGGAGCTTTAATGGTTTCTCTTAAATCACTCGCTCCTTCACTGAAGATAGCATTGACCTTTCTAAAAGTCGGAGCGATCTTGTACGGCAGTGGATATGTACTTTTCGCATATCTCGATGCCGAGTTGGTTGATAAAGGATTATTATCAAGACCGGATTTACTGGAGGCCATTGCTATTGGTCAGTTGACTCCCGGACCTGTACTCTCTACCTCAACATATATAGGTTACCAAATGTATGGTGTCAGTGGAGCTATCGCGGCAACCCTTGGAATCTTCTTGCCATCTTTCTTCTTCGTTTGGCTATTAAATCCACTCATTGATCGTATGCGCCAATCACAGGTATTAAGTTTTTTCTTAGATTGTGTCAATGTGGCTGCTGTGGCAATTATGGCTGTTGTGTTAATCATGATGGCCAAAGATTCAATTATCGATACCAAGACTGCATTGATATTGTTGTGGACAATAATAGCAATGTATGGATTCAAGTGGGGTAGTCTTTACCTGATTTTGGGGGCTTCTGCCTTGGGGTATTTTCTTTTTCCATTGTAGCCAAGTAATTTTGACTTGCTGGCTTGGCTTATTTTAGTAAATTAAAGTTCTAATACATTCACGATGAGAAATATATTAAATCTATTACTTGGAATATTTTGCTTTTACAATATCATTGCCCATTTCATGAACTATCCTGGCAGAAATGAAAGAATCTTCGGATTTGAAGTCAATGAATATATCTATGCTCTTTTCTGGGGCGTATTAGGCGTATGGTGTCTTTTCTCTTTTTTTAGGGGAATGAGGTCGAGAAGAAAATGATGGGAGGTAAACCTCGCAATTGTCTTTCCGAGTGAGTGATTCAATCACGAATCGATGGAAATTCTCTCGTTCTTTCAAATTGATGCTCTTAAAAAGCAGGGTGCAAGAAAATATTCCAAGAAAAGAAGTCAGGTAAAAATACAGAGCGTCCAGAACTAAACTCAATATCAACTCAGCTCAAAGAAAAAGACACCTTAATCTTCCATAAGTTGGATAAGCTAAGGCGGTCGATGAAAGATTTGGTGTCTTTGATTTCTCTTATGGTCGGGAAAAAAGTAGCCTTCAATTCGCCCAAGATAATATTGATACTACGTCGGCTACGGGCATACTGGTATTTCAAATTAAATATTAATGAATCAGAATTTCAACTAGATTTAGGAGGTTTGGCAAAAGGAATGTATCTCCTAAGTCTCAAAAAACATGATGGAACAAAAAGTACACAAAAGATATTTAAACAATAATTACATTGTGCAGGGGCGTGAGATGCCCCTGCCTTCCTTTCAAATTTAAATCATATGAACCTTCTGCGAATCACCGTTTTTTTCTTAATTCTTTGTACAATGTTACAAGCCCAAGACAAACGGGACTACATTTGGTTTACAGCAAATAATCCGGCACCAGAAGGTGGTTTCAAAACCATTTTGTTTGATTTTCATGATCATGATAATATTGTAAAATCTGGTGAAAGTGTATTTCAGTTTAACAGAAATATTGCGATTGTTAACAGCAGAGCAGGAGAACTATTGTTTTATTCAAATGGATGTGCTATCGCAAACCGCAACCACCAGATGATGCCCAATGGAGACAGTATCAATGCTGGGCCATTTTTCGATGACTTTTGGGGAGGAGATTGTTTTAGTGGTTTTCCTGGCTCTCAAGATATCCTGGCTTTGGAAGATCCTACCTATGAAGACGGATATTATCTTATAACAAAAAACCCATTGGTTACAGATAGTCTAATCTTCACACCAAACTTAAGTTACTCGTATATAGACATGGCTCTGAACGATGGCTTGGGTGATGTGACAATAAAAAATCAAACAGTCAATGGCTCTTTCATGTTCACAGTTGCAAATCTAAACGCTATAACCCACGCCAATCAGAAGGATTATTGGATTATCCAGACGGAATTTTATGATGCCATACAAGTCTTCAGCTTAACAGAAGATGGGATACAACATGCCTATGAATACATACCAGAGTCCGCATTGATCTTTGGCTTTAACGATGCAGGCACCTCGGCTTTCTCCACCGATGGAACTAAGTTTGCCTTGAACCACGCCAAATCAGGAGTTTTTGTTTTTGATTTTGACAGAGAAACGGGGCAATTATCAAATCTCAAAACCTACCCAGTATTCACAATTGAAACTATTCAATCCATGGAATTCTCTCCTTCCAATCAATTTATATATGTATGTGGGAGTATTGAATTGTTTC
>JAHDDD010000291.1 GCA_020629535.1 Saprospiraceae bacterium | reverse complement strand
CCCAAATATTGTTGGAAACAGCGTCTACTTTCTTTCCTAGAGAACGTTGAACAGCATCATTTTTTACATGTGTATTGCAAGAATAGTAAAGCAAAATCATTAAATATACACAAGGCCATTTCATACACGAATGTAAAATAAAATAGCCGGTCTCCATTGAGACCGGCACGAACAATTTGATCTACTGAATACAATTATTCTTAATGACCAGCATTGTGTCCTTTAATTATACTATGCGAGTACTGCTATCTTTGCACCTTTAACCGTCTTTATTATTCTACCAGCAATCTTATACGGGTCACCGTTAGATGCAGGTCTTCTATCTTCAAGCCATCCTTTCCATCCACTTTCTACTGTCGCGATAGGAATACGAATAGATGCTCCTCTGTCCGAGATTCCATAACTGAACTCATTGATAGAAGCTGTCTCGTGTTTACCTGTTAATCTCTCTTCATTATGAGCGCCGTATACAGCAATATGTTCTGCAGTTACTGGTCTGAATGCTTCGCAAATTGCCTCATACACTTCTTGACTTCCACAAGTTCTCAGTGTTGTGTTTGAAAAATTGGCATGCATTCCTGAACCATTCCAATCACCCTTTACTGGTTTTGGATGATACTCAATATAATAACCGAAATTTTCAGTCAACCTATCTAACAAATATCTTGCAACCCACAACTCATCGCCCGCTTGTTTTGCTCCTTTTGCAAACAACTGAAATTCCCATTGTCCGCAGGCAACTTCTTGGTTAATGCCTTCGAAATTCAACCCTGCAGCTATGCATAAATCGGCATGTTCTTCGACAAAGCCTCTTCCATGGGTATTCCTACCTCCAACAGAACAATAATACAAGCCTTGAGGACCTGGATACCCTCCAACTGGAAAGCCAAGCGGCAATTGTGTTTCTCTATCCATGATGAAATATTCTTGCTCAAATCCGAACCAAAAATCATTGTCATCATCATCTATTAATGCACGTGCATTTGATTCATGTGGACTTCCATCTGAATTAAGCACTTCTGTCATAACTAAGTAACCATTTTCTCTGGCTGGGTCGGGGTAAATGGCCACTGGTTTAAGCAGACAATCAGATGAATTTCCTTCTGCTTGTCTTGTTGATGAACCATCGAAAGACCACATTGGACAATCTTCAAGTTTTCCACTAAAATCTTTAACAAGCTTTGTTTTGCTTCTCATGTTTTGGGTTGGCTGGTAACCATCCAACCAAATGTATTCAAGTTTTGATCTAGACATGTTTATTAAAATTTTAATTGTTGCTCGAATTTACTTTCAAATTTTTAAGTCGACTAAGTGAATATTGATTAATTTGCTGTATCCAAACGGATATAATTAAATATATATTATTGATAATCAATATTTTAACGACAAATAAAATAACATGCCCATTGCACAAAATACCCAGTTGTATAAATTGGTGAAAAGTCTTAAAAAATCAGAAAAGAGACATTTCAAACTATATGTCAATAGATTGGAAAGCAACAAGAACGTCATGTTTATTCAATTGTTCGATAAGATTGATCGATCAAACAAATTGGATGAATCATCGATCAATGGTTTGTTCCCCAATCTAAAATCTACAGAGTTTGCCAACCTAAAAAGACATCTATACAGCCAAATTCTCAAAAGTCTGAGACTCTTACACACGCGTCATGATGTAGATATACAGGTAAGGGAACAATTGGATTATGCCAAGATTCTTTATAGTAAAGGACTTTACTTGCAGGCATTGAAATTGCTCGAACGCATCTTAAGCATCGCCAAAAAGTCCAGTCAGGAAATCATCGGTTTGGAAATACTCGAATTTCAAAAGATGATCGAATCGCGACACATCACCAGATCCAGAACTGTAAAAAACAAAATGGAATCATTGATCGAGCAATCTGCAGATTTCAATATAACCGTAAGCCGGACCTCTGATATTAGTAATCTAAGTTTGATGATACAAGGATTATATATCAAGATGGGCTTCGTGAAAAATGAAAAAGAGCGGTTCTTGGTCGACCAATATTTCCAAAGCAACTTACCAAAAGTTTTTAGTAAAAAACCTGGATTTTATGAAGAAGTATTATTGCAACAAAGTTGGGTTTGGTATTACTATATGTGTCTCGAATATGAGAAAAGTTTGGAGCACGCCATCAATTGGGTGAATGTATTTGAAGAGAATATTATCATGCAACAAAAAGATCCAGATCTGTACATTCGAGGGGTACATTATATTTTAACCAATGCCTATTATCTGAAAGACGAATCTTCATTTACCGAATGGATGAAAATCTACCAAAAGTTTATCAAGAAGAACAATGAAAAATTCAATGATAAAACCTTACAATTAAATTTCATTTACGAATCAAATGCAAAATTGAATTACAGTCTTTTGAAGCAAGATTACAAAAGTGGAATGAAGATGGTGGAAGAGATTTCGCGATTGGTTCCAAAGTTCAGATTGAAGCTAGACTCACACAGAATCATCATGTTCAATTATAAATTTGCTATGATAAGTATCCTGGGACAGAACTTTGAAAAGGCCATTGATTTTATCAACAGAATTTTATTCCTAAAAAAGGAATATCTAAGGGCAGACATAACTGCATATGCAAAATTATTGAACCTTATTTCAAACTACCATTTAGGAAATTACATACTGATTAAAAACCTCTCTCCGTCGGTAAGGAAAGCACTCGACAAACAAGGCGAAATGAACAATGCTCTTGTGCAGGTTTTCGCGTTCGTCAACAAAAGACCTGTCAAAAATCAGATTAAAAGTGACCTAGAAAAACTGAAATTGAAAATAGAAAGTGCCCGCCATGATAAGTTTGACAAAAGAATCTTCAATTATTTCAATTTTAGAACTTGGGTAAGTATTTTGGAAAAGAATTACGCCAAGCTAAAGTATTAATGAGAATAAATCGCCTGTTAATCATTGTTCTGTGCATATTTGGAGCCTCTCTCCTCCACTCTCAGGATGTACCTCAAGATTTACAGCTTCAATTAGAAACATATCTCGAAGAATTAGACATAGAAGAACTTGATATTGCGGATATCATTATCAGGTTGGATGCATTCAGAAGCAATCCTATCAATCTCAACAAGGCTGATTATGATGATTTGCGTGACTTGATGTTGCTGAACGAAATTCAGATACAAGATATACTCCGGCACCGTCTGAAGTATGGTGACTTCTTGCGAGCAGAAGAATTGCAAACCATCCCAAGTATGGATATGGAATCCATCAGAAGGATTATGCCATTTGTAGGTGTGAAAGACAAAGAGCGTTTCAACTATTCACTGCTAAGAATGGCACGTGAAGGAAACAATCAAGTGTTCTTGAAATGGAGAGCCGTCATGGAAGACCAAAAAGGATATTTTGGAAAACCAGAATTGGGTGCCGATGATCCGGGTCCGAATTATTTAGGTGATAAAAACAGATACTTTGTACGTTATAAACACAGCTACGAGAATCGGTTGCGTTATGGATTCACTCTAGAGAAGGATGCGGGTGAAGAATTTTTTACCGGGTCAAATTCTCAAGGATTTGACTACATGACAGCACATGTTTATCTCAAAGATTATTCAACATTTTTGAAAGACCTCGCCATTGGAGATTTCTCTTTGAGTATGGGACAAGGGCTTATTGATCACAATGATTTTGGTGCAGGAAAATCAGCATATGTAAACAATACAAAGAAAGGTGGACGTGTATTCAAACCATATAATTCTGTCAATGAAAATGATTTTTACAGAGGCATCGGGGCCACGCTGCGTCCGATAAAAAATGTGGAATTGTCATTGATGGGCAGTATTAAAAAATTGGATGCGACACTTGCTGATGATGATGACCTTGAAGGTGCACCAGATAATTTCGAAACAGATATTACCACTTTGAGAATTGATGGCTATCACAGAACCGCTTCTGAGATTGCCAATGAAAAATCGATTGATAGCTGGCAAGTTGGAGGTGTATTAAAATACAAGCAAGATAATTTTCACTTGGCACTGAATTTTCTTCACAATGAAATGAAAGCAGACTTTGCTCCCAATCTTAGACTTTACAAAAAGTATCAAAATATACCTAACAGTCTCACAAATGTAAGTGCTGACTATGCATTTAGAGTAAAGAACTTTAACTTCTTTGGTGAAGTAGCCACAAATGATGGAACTGATTTCGCTCAAGTCCATGGTTTGTTGCTTGGATTGGACCGGACGATTGGAGCTTCCATTATGTATAGAAATTACAGCCCGGGATACATCGCACTTTCTCCTAATGCATTTGGAGAATCTGCAAATATTGAAAATGAAGAAGGATTATATCTGGGCATTGAAATAAGACCAGTCTATGCATGGAAATTTAGCGCATACACGGATGTTTGGAGAAATCCTTGGTTGAAATTTCAGGTTGACCGACCTGGAAAAGGAAAAGAGTATTTGGCCAGAATGGATTACATCATCAAAAGAAAACTGAACGTTTATGCTCAGTATGCTTTTGAAGAGAAAAGCAGAAATTACAATCCAGATGAGCTCGCGACATCCATCAATGGTCTTGAACCAACCAATCGACATAGACTAAGATTACACCTATCATATAAATTAAATAAATCATTGGAATTGAGGTCTCGGGCTGAATTTCATTTCTATAGCCAATCTACTGAACAAAGTCGTGGCCAGATGTTGTTCCAAGATCTAATTTACAAACCACTGGCATCAAAATTCTCGATGACTGCAAGATATATGATCTTTGACACTGACTCTTACGACTCACGTATATACGCTTATGAAAATGATATTCTTTATGAGTTTTTCATTCCTGCATTTGCCAACAAAGGCATCAGGTATTATGTAAACTTCAGATACAACCTGACCAGATGGTTGACTTCAGAATTCAGATTTGCAAGAACTCAGTATGAAAATCTTGAACAAATCAGCAGCGGAAACAATCAAATAAACGGAGATACCCAAACAGAACTAAAAGCTCAATTGGTCTTCCGTTTTTAATGGTAGTAAATGTTCATCAATTTTTCCAACCTTTCTTTAAAGTAAGAAAAGTCCTTTTCCATTTTGATAAAGAATAATTCTCTATACTGATACCCTTCTGAACTGATCAACACTGACCTCTTCTTGATTTTATTAATCCAGCCCTTGCTAAATCCATAGAATTTTGGATTGTGGGTGACAATAAATTGTGGAAAGTCATACCCTATGAACGATGAGTTCACATGCGGTGACTCATACAAAACAATATTAAGGTAATTTCCA
>JAHDDD010000290.1 GCA_020629535.1 Saprospiraceae bacterium | reverse complement strand
AACACTCAATGAAGGTAGACTCATCGATAATCAAAACTAAAACGCAATGCTAAACATAAGCCCAAAATCTGTATCACCATATATTGAAAAAATAAACTTCAAGTCTTTTGATTACTTGAAAGTAAGGACTCATTCTCAAGTTGTATTAAAGATACTTTTTGGTCTGTTCATAATTTCTATAATTTGCTTATTCCTCCCATGGACACAGCATATAAGATCGAATGGATATGTCACCACACTAAACCCATATGACAAACCACAAACCATCCAAGCTCAAATAGGCGGAAAGATTGAATCATGGGAAGTCAAAGAAGGAGATGTCGTAAGTGTTGGTGATACCATACTCATACTAAGCGAAGCAAAAGGAGAATATCTTGATCCACTTTTGTTAGAAAATACTAAAAGCCAACAAATAGCAAAATTGAAATCAGCAGATGCTGTTTTTTCTAAAGCAAAATATCTAAAAGATCAGATCAATTCATTAGAGGAAAATAAGAACTCAAAAATTGAACAACTAAAAATCAAGATTAGACAAAATAGATTAGAGATCAATTCTTATCAACTAGATTTAGAAGCAGCAAAAACCTATACAATCAATGCAAAAAATCAATTGGTCAGAATGCAAAATATGTTTGATCAAGGAATCAAATCATTGACCGATTTAGAATCAAAAAGGCTAGCTGAACGAGAAGCTGCAGCAAAACAGACTTCTATTGAAAATAAAATAGATAAACTACAAATCGAAAGAAATAGACTAGACAAAGAAATTGAAGTTGTTCTTTCCGATTATGATCAAAAGAAATCTAAAATAGAAGCAGACATTCAAAGTGCAGATTCTTACAGATATTCACTACTTGGGGAGTCGGCAAAATTTGAATCAAAATATAATCAGATTGCCACAAGACAAAAAACCTTCGTTGTTACTAGCCCAGTAAACGGACGGATTACTAAGATTTTGAAAAACGGAATTGGAGAATTTGTAAAAGAACAAGAGAGTCTTGCAACCATCGTACCTAGTGAATTCCAAATGGCTGTAGAATTATTAATCGAACCTATGGATATGCCTTTGATCAAGGAAGGCAAACAAGTAAGGCTGCAGTTTGATGGTTGGCCCGCCATTATTTTCAGCGGATGGCCGAACAACTCTTTTGGAACATTTGACGGTGTTGTATACGCCATTGATAATGATATAAGTGATAATGGGAAATACAGAATACTTGTAATTGAAAATAGCGACAGAAAAACCTGGCCAGATCTCATTCGGATCGGTTCAGGTGCAAAAGGCCTTTTGCTTCTAAATGATGTCAAAATCTATTATGAAATATGGCGTCAATTGAATGGATTCCCACCAGACTTTTACGAACCTGAAAAAAAATCAAAAGTAAAATCTAAAGCACCATTGAAAAAATTAAAGTAATGAAATTTCATACAAGAAAACTTATTAAGCCAGGTGATCTAAATGCAAACAATACCCTTTTCGGAGGTGCACTGCTTAAATGGATCGATGAAGAAGCCGGTATTTATGCTATGACTAAACTTGATTCAAAAAAAGTGGTCACAAAATACATTTCAGAAATAGATTTTGTGAATTCTTCAAAGCAAGGAGATGTAATAGAAATTGGACTGGAATTTAAATCAATTGGAAGAACCAGTATCACTTTTTCATGCATTGTCAGAAACACTTTTACAAAAAAGACAATCATCTCTATAGAGAAAATTGTCTTCGTAAAAATCGATGAAGACGAATGTCCTCAACCACACGGAAAAACAATTGATAATTTGGTTTTTGATAACGCCTAAATCTCAAGAAAAAGTGAAATTATTAAAATTGCTTTTCTTTTTAATGGTCATTCTCTATGTCCCTAAAAATGTGATCTCTAGAGATACTCTCAACCTTGACACCTTCATAGAAATAGTACGAGAGAATCATCCTTTAATTAAAAAAGCCAACATATATGACCAAATCGGTGAAGCATACTTGCTTAAAGGACAAGGAACATTGGATCCAAAAATTTTATCTGATTTCGGTCATAAAAACTTTAACGAAACCAACTATTTTTCTCTTTGGCAAAGTCAAGTCAAAGTACCTACGAAGTTACCCATCGACTTCTCCATGGGATATGAGAGAAACAATGGAACCTTCTTAAATGACCAAAATTTCATTCCCACCAATGGGCTCATTTATGGAGGTATTAATATAAATGTTTTAAGAGGATTCATTTTCGATGAACAAAGATTTGGAATTTCATATTCTGAACTATTGAAGGACAAGACTATAATTGAAAAAGAAATTATTGTCAGAGAAACATTGATCCAAAGCATTAATTCATATTTGCAATGGTCATATGCACAAGAAGAATATGAACTGATGCAAGAATACCTAAACCTTGTATCCGATCGCCATTTAAATATTTTACAATTATACTTTAATGGAGACAAACCAGCTATTGACACAATTGAATCAACGCTTATTATTAATTCAGCAGAAAAACAGCGTTTGGACTCGAAAAATAAACTCATCAAAAAGCAACAAGATGCAAGTCTGTTTATGTGGAATGAATATGGAAATCCCTTGAGTATCAATAGTGATATCGCACCAGAAAATCTGAGCGACATCATTGATTATATGCAAAAACTCGTTGGGATGATCGATCCTAATTTTGAAAATGATCCTTTGCTACAAAAACTTACAAACGAAGCCGAAATTTTATCACTCGAGGTGAAACTTGAAAAGGAAAATCTAAAACCCAAACTTGATATTAAATACAATACCTTGATTAACCTCGGTAAAGATGAATTGGCCCCGACATATTCACTCAATGATTTCAAATATGGAGTAGCATTTGAACTACCCATTCGCAACCGAAAAACCAAAGGAGCTCTAAGATTGAACAATGCCAAAATCAGCCAACTTGGATTTGATAAAATTTACTACCTGCAAAAACTCGTCACAAAAAATCAAGAACTACTGGGGAGAAGAAATATTATAAAAGATCTACTAGCTACGGTTGAAACAAAAATATCGAACAGTCAACTATTGTATAGTGCAGAACAAATAAAATTCAATCTGGGTGAATCTTCGGTTTTTTTAATCAACCAGCGAGAAATAAAAATCCTAGAAGCTGAGGTCGATAAGATCAAATCACTATTAGAATTGGGAACCATAGAAAATCAAATGCTTTACCTAAAAATGGGTCAATAGGAGCTCAAACTTTATGGTAAATATTTTCTTATCATTGTAATTTCTACTTTTGATTGACCAATGAATACAATGAAAAGACTCATATATCTTACAATCATTTTCCTTGCTTCTTGCAAAGTCCAACAAACTTCCTCAAATTCCAACCCTCTGCTTGGTTGCTGGAAATTACATATCATGGAAATCAAAGATACTGACACCAATCAATGGAAAGAATGGAGGCAAGGCATGACCGGCTATATTATGTATGAGGCTACGGGTTATATGTCCCTCCACCTTGTTCCTCGTGATTATCCAAACACTGACCTTGAATTTAAAAACTTCACAATGGATATGCCAGAAGAACAATTGAAGTACATCACTCAAAATTATAACTATACTGGCAGCTACACTATTGACCAAACAAAGCAAATAGTATCTCACACCAAGTTGTCACACTCAAATCCAAACGAATGGAACGAACTAAGTGAACGACGTTTCCATTTTGTCAATGACACTCTTTTTGTTCGACCTGTGGAAGAAAAGAATAGTGGCCTTCGTCTTAAGTTTCTGAAAATGCCTTAGCAAAAAGTTTCTTTGCATTGGCTGTGGTTTTCTCCATTACTTCTTCTACTGAAACATTTTTAAGATCAGCTACTCTTTGCGCAATAAGTGGAATATACGATGATTCATTTCTCTTTCCTCTGTAAGGTTTGGGAGCAAGATAAGGTGCATCTGTTTCCAGAATAAGATGGTCTAAAGAAATCTCAGGTAAGGTTTTATCCATTCCACCATTCTTAAAAGTGCTTACACCTCCTACGCCCATATAAAAACCAATACGTGCAATACGTTCGGCATCTTCTATTGTGCCCGTAAAGCAGTGGAACACTCCGGTCAGATTTTCATCGTGTAATTCTTCTACAATCGGGATCGTTAGGTGAAGTGATTCTCTTGAATGGATGATGATGGGCAATTTCCATTCTTTAGCCCATTGAATTTGAATTCTGAATGCTTCGATCTGTTGTGCTTCATAAGTTTTATCCCAGTATAAGTCAATGCCTATCTCTCCTACTCCGAAACAATTCTTGCTAAGTTGTATTTCTTTGACATGTTCCAGCTCTTCTTGAAAGTTTTCTTTTACCGAACAAGGATGTAGGCCCATCATCGGGAAGCATTGATTGGGATATGCCTCAGATAACTTGAACATAGATTCCGTACTGGTCGAATCAATATTGGGTAAAAAGATTTTTTGTACTTTGCTGTCTACTGCCCGTTGGATAACGGAATCAATATCTTCATCAAATTGTTTAACATAAAGATGTGCGTGCGTATCAATGAACATAATTAAATTTTAGCGTGGCGAAAAATAAGAAAAAATATTACGTTGTATGGGAAGGTGTCAATCCGGGCATCTATGAAAGTTGGACAGATTGCCAATTGCAAATCAAAGGCTATCAGGGAGCCAAATATAAATCATTCAAAACATTGGCTGAAGCCAAAGAGGCATTTGAAGGCAGCAGCTGGGAAGAAAGCATTACCCGAAAGGGTGAAAGTCCGGTTATCAACTTGGATGAATTTAAAGATGAAATAGAACAAAACAGCATTTGTGTTGATGCAGCCTGCAGTGGCAATCCGGGAAAAATGGAGTATCGTGGTGTCGATACTTGGACCGGAGAAGAATTGTTTCGTCAAGGACCATACTTTGGCGGCACAAACAATGTTGGTGAATTTCTCGCTTTGATCCACGCCCTTGCCACACTTAAAAAAACAGGAAGAGGAGATATCATAATCTATACGGACTCAAGAACAGGCATGGCCTGGCTCAGAAATAAAAAAGTGAAAACAACCCTCAAAAAAACCAAAGAAAATGTACTCGTACATGCCATGCTAGATCGCGCCACCAAATGGATGCTCGAAAACACTTATGAAAATAAAATTCTGAAATGGGATACCGATCGATGGGGCGAGATTCCTGCAGATTTCGGAAGAAAATAATTTTATTTAATGAATAATTTTTAACTCAAGTTTCTGCACTTATTAATCTTCATTTTTTGTCTACCGCACAAAAAACGAAGCAAAAAAAACCCACCGCTGT
>JAHDDD010000289.1 GCA_020629535.1 Saprospiraceae bacterium | reverse complement strand
AAATTCATATTCCACAATCGTGTCCAACGCATTCACGTACTTATACAACTTCTTCGACAAAGTATTGATCCAAATATTGTTCTCCTTATCTAATGCAATATCCAAGCAGCATAAATCCTTCAAGCCATCTTCCATCCCATAATTCCTAAATCCATAACCATCAAATCTGGAAAGTCCACGGTCCGTTGCAATCCATATATAGCCAAATGTATCTTGTACCACGTCATGACATTCATTGCTAGGAAGTCCATCTTCTACTGTATAATTAAATGTTTGAAACTGAGGTGCTTGAGAGGATAGATTTGTAGAGAACAGAATGAGGAATGAGATAATGAAAAGTAGGAAGCGGGAGACAAGAGACGAGAGGCGAGACGCAAAACTTGGATAACAAGCAATTTTGCTTATTGAAAAAAAATTGAGTTTACCTGAGTCAGACATAATTGATTTGTCGCATACGGGAATATCGTATAAGTTCAAATGTAAATTTTCAATTGAAGATTTTTCATCTCTTTTCACTTGTCTTTGAGCTCATCCCGGCTCTCGGTTCTCGATTCTCGGTTCTCTCCTAACTTATCAACCCAATAAACTCAGACTTCCTCCTCCTAGCTAGTGGGACGGTATTTTCTCCTGACAAAACAATGAATCCTCCATCTTCATTTCTGTAAGATTTTACATGATCTAGGTTGATCAAATGACTGGAGTGGCATCTAAAAAAATTCGGAAAACACAATTGTAATTCGATTTCTTTCAAGGTTTTAGATACCATACTTGTCGCTCCACTTTTGAGATGAAGAACACTGTAAGAACCGTCTGCCTGAACCCTTACGATTTCATCGACTTCAATTCGAAGTATTTCTTTTTGGGTTGAAATGGATATTTTCTTTTCGTTGTTCCTTTGAAGTAACTTTTCAAAATCACTAAATAATCTGGAGGCGTTTTGTAATTCTTCTACCCTATCCACAGCATCAACTACGTCTTGAGGTCCATAGGGTTTCAAGATATAATCCAATGCTTGGTATCTGAATGCATCAAGAGCATAGTCCTTGTGTGCGGTTGTAAAAATAAGCTTGAATCCTCTAAACGATAAGTTGTCCAAAATTTCAAAACAGTTACCATCAAGCAAATGGTAATCCATGAAAACCAAATCTGGTTTGTTTAAATTAATGGATGCAATAGAAGGTTTGATTTTTCGCTGGACATCAATTACATCAACGGATTGGCAATAGCTGTTGAGGATCTGGGTCAATAGAGATTGAGCATGAAGCTCATCCTCAATGAGAATTGTTCTAAGCATAACGGAAGTTTTCTGGAGTGTAAAGTTGTTGTTCATTTTAAAATTAGTGAAAATTATTTAGGTTTACAATGCACGAGCTCATACTTGTTTTCTTAATTTTTTTCTTAACTCAATTTGTATTAGTTGATTGTACCTACTGTTCTATTGGAGCCATTGCAAAAGCGACCACATATTAAGATACCACCAATTTTAAAAGGCCATTCATCTTTTTCTGAACTGTACATATTCAATTACGAACTGAAAGAATTCGATGACATTCGGTTCTCAATGATTGGCCAGTAAATCCATCTTATCTATTACACATTCTTGGAAAATCTCTTTTCTTCTTCTTGAAACAGGTACAGTCGTACCGTCACTCATTTCTACTTCTCCTACCTTTAAATATTTTTGAATCTGGCTACAATTAATCAGATGTGATTTATGACAATGGAAAAATCCGTAGCTACAAAGTGTCCTACTAAAGGTTCCTAGACTGACAGAGCTGACAACAATTTTGCCATTCATTAAAAATACTTTGGTATAATTTTGCATTCCTTCACAACGAATGATCTCACTTATCCTCACAAAATCAAATGAATTACTTGCTGGTATCGCTATTCGGAATTCTTGGTTCTCCATGAAAGTGTTTTAACTAGGTGTCGCAACACTTTGACGTATCTTACCTTTTCAGAATATTTTTTTTCGGAAAAATAAGAAAGAGAGCCATGAGAAATATCAACCCTAATCCAATGAACCAATAATTTGAGCGCGTATTTATAGGAACAATACTTCCATACAATTGAATACCTGCCCAATAGTATGGACTGCGTTGAAAGTCAGGTGCATGCTTTAAATAATCTCTTTTAGCTTGACTGAGGGCAAATCCTAATTCCTCACCTTCTCCGGCGTATCCGTAAAACGAATTGAAAATCTGATCCGTACTATTGGCATTTACCTTCCAAAGTGTACTCAACACGGTGGGTACAGACTGAGCTTTGAATTGACGCATGATACTTTGTGTTCCTTCAACAGGAGATTGTTCCCCCAATGCAGTTTCGCATGCCGCCAAGCCGACTATCTGTGTTTCAAGATCAATGTTATCAATATCAGAAAGTCCAATTTTGAAATTCTTGAATACCAATGCTGGTTCCTTTAAGATGGAATCATATTCCAAGCCATGACTTGATACATGCAATAGTTGATGATCAGATAATGATGCAAGAAATGCCTCCGACGTTTTCATTCCTTCAAACTCATTGACCTTGGAAAAATCCTCTAACTGTTCAATCAATTGTTTCTTTAAATTATTATCAAAATTCAATTCATCATCAGAAACCACCAAGCTTTTTTGTACAGCTTTCCGTTGACCATTAAGTAATGCCCACGCATTAAATGAATAAACATTCCTGATATCACATTTCTCTATCCAATAATTTTTATCTGAATCATGTGAAGCAGGAAGTGCTGAAAATGGAAATTCAAACAACGGTCCATCAGGTGAGATCATGATTTTTTTTGATTCTAATTTATTAGGAATCAGCATTGCTTTCAGACTATCTCCCATCTCTTTCCACCGTGCTTGTTCTTCTCCGCTCTGAAATTTCATCAAAGATTTCCACTCATCAATTTTTGTTTTCAAAGAAGGAACTTCTCTTTTCTCAAATCTGTGATTTCCATCCTCACTCCATAAATAATAAAGCACATCATCATACCAATGATAATTAATATAACCTATGCCTGTATGTGCTAATTGACGATCAATGGTTTCGATTTCAATCGGTTCGTTGTACAACCATTTTGAATATCCTGGATGTTCTTTTCTTACCCTCTCTTGTGATTTTTTATTTTCAACTTGATATTTAAAAAGTGAGTCTTGCAAATTCTTGCGTTGAACAGAATCCAATTTTTGAGGATTCCTTAGTTTTATACTTATTTGATTTATCTGAATACGATTTTTTCTAATTTCATTCAGATATTCGACATCTTCAATTGCACTCTTTGATTTCTTCCAAACCTCAGATGCTAACATAATAGACTTCCCATTTTCGATGATTTGGAAAAGTAGTGAAAAGTCAAAATTGTAATCCTCATTTTTACTCATCTTCCACATCACTTCCAATGAGAGACTGTTGAATGCTTTGATTTTTGCTAAATACAAATCAATAACTGATTGAGTGGTAAGGCCTGCCAGCACTTTTGTTGAAAGATTCAGATTCTCTTCTACTTTTTCGAGAGACTCCATCAACAAATTGTCATCCTTTAATTGTTTGTGAAGTTCGAAGAGCGATCTAACAAAATCATAATTCCAATCGTATTGTTCTTGATGATGAATTTCTGCCAAGTCATAATCGAGTAATTCTAAAGATTCCTCAAATGACTCTCTAAACATATCTTCGTTTCCAACCTTTGCATACAGTTCTCCTATCTTTCGAAGAGAGCGACTTCTATAGATTCTCAATTCTTTTGGCAACATTTCAAAGTATTGCATGTATGCGTCAATAGCTTTTTTATACATGCCTTGTTCAGCATAAAAGTTACCATATGCCTGATGATAATAGGCAACAAGTAAATTACTTTTGTTTTGGAAATCCTCAACAGCAATCATAAATGGTTCCACTTCACCGAATCGCTTTTGATCAATTAGAAAATCCACCATTGCTAACCGTGTACTCGCTTTGTGATTTTCGTTTTCACCTTTAATCAAATCGCTTACCTCAATTGCTCTCAGCAAATATTTCTCAGCCTCGTCAATCATGTTCAGGTTCAGGTGATTCAATCCTATGTTTTCGAGTACCTTAGAAGTTCTAAATGATTCTGCAGATTTGGAATTAAGCTTTTTGAAATGTTCCAGCGCAAGTTTTGAATGCTTTATACTCAACTCATACTCAGACTGAACACTATAATAATTTGAAATATTTTCATGTAAGGATGCAACTGTTCTTGGAAAATAATTTGCCCCTTCAGCATATGCCAGACCATCAAAGTACATGGCCAATGCTTCTTCATATCTCTCATTGAGTTTGTAGGCAAGTCCCAGATTGTTCATTGAGTTTTGGAATTCTTCATGGGCTGGAGTAAGATACTTTTTCGCTTCTTTATACGCCAGCTCATTATTCACAAGCATGGTTTCAAAGTCATTTTTTTGGGTGTAACAATAACTCAGTCCATTCAAATCATAGACATACTTTTCCCAATCTTCGATTTCTTTAAGCAGAGGAATTGCCAACAAAGTATATTTCAAACAGGTGTCGACGTTCTTCCAGGTTGTGTCTGCTTTTGTGTGATAGTATAATGCCTTTTCCTCAAGACTCGATTGAGCAGATAAGACAGCTACAAATGCTATTAAAGAAAAGAAAAGTGATATCGTACTCCTCATCACAGTTCGCGATGAAATTACGTTACTAACCTAGTTCCTGCTGGACCCTTGGTAGGATCCTCATCTAAAAGATAATCGTCTAAATCACAAGGATTAATTGTTGCAATAGTAATATGATCTTTAAGATGATGTGTCTTCCCTTTATAAAACTTCCAACTAGTTAATTGGATAGGTGGTGCAACTAATAAATTTCTGAAATCATTGACATCAGAAATATATTGAGAAGAAACATTATGGTGAGAAGCTGGATCATCATCCAACAACGCAAAACAATAAGAATAATCTTTAAACTTGATCATATTCAATCTTTCAACAGGAAAGTTAAATTCACATCTTACTTTGGCCATGACATGATTTGGAAAACCAACAACTTCGTAAAAATAATCTGTACTTGTTATTACATTACTTGATCTTGGGAGATAATCAATTGTAGAATTATTACCAGTACCGGTTAATGTATGAAATAAAATATCATTTGGAAAAGGCTGAATAATTTGACCATTAGTTTCATACAAAGATGTATAAACATTTGACAAAGAGTTGGGATCCAAATGATTAATATCGATAACTATTCTAAAATCTATTGTTGCCTTTAAGTTTCTAAGATCTCCTTTCAAAGTTGTTGGCCAACACTCTTTTCCGTTAAAGGCTTCTC
>JAHDDD010000009.1 GCA_020629535.1 Saprospiraceae bacterium | reverse complement strand
CATCGGAGCAAAGGTGACTTTACGAAATAATCAAATGTTTGAATTCCTCGAAAGACTTGTGACTGTTGCCTTGCCAAGGGTACGTGACTTTAGAGGAATCAATGATAAAAGTTTTGATGGAAGAGGAAATTACTCTTTGGGTATCAAAGAGCAAATTATCTTTCCTGAGATAGATTTAGATAAGGTAAATAAGATCACTGGTATGGATATCAACTTTGTTACCACTGCCAGAACCGATGCTGAATCTTTGGCTTTGTTGAAAGCCTTGGGTCTTCCGTTTAAAAATCAAAATAACTAAGATGGCTAAGAAATCAATTATAGCTAGAGAAGCAAAAAGGCAAAGACTTGTTGCGAAATATGCCAAGTTGAGAAAAGAGCTCAAAGAAGCCGGCGACTATGAAGCATTGGATAAGCTCCCTAGAAATGCAAGTCCAGTGAGACTTCACAACAGATGCAAATTGACTGGTAGACCAAAGGGCTACATGAGAAAATTCGGCATCAATAGAGTAACATTTAGAAAAATGGCCAACGAAGGGAAAATCCCTGGCGTGACAAAAGCCAGTTGGTAACATTATAAATTAAGAGAAATGGCAGTAACAGATACGATAGCAGATTTTCTTACAAGAATTAGAAACGCACAGATGGCAGAACACAGAATTGTCAGCGTTCCTTCTTCAAAAATGAGAAGAGCAATCACTGAGATTTTGTATGATCAAGGATTCATCCATAAATACAGATTCACAGATGAAGGTCATCAAGGTATGATCAATATTGCATTGAAGTACAACAGACAGACCAAAAGTCCGACCATCAAAAAGATTGGGAGGATTAGTAAGCCAGGATATCGTCAATATGTACCAGCGAGTGATATCCCAAGAATTATCAACGGTTTGGGTGTAGTCATCGTGTCCACTTCCAAAGGTGTTATGACCGGTAAGCAGGCGAAGCAGCAAAATGTTGGTGGAGAATTAGTCTGTTACTTGTATTAATTAATATTCAAAGAAAAGACCATGTCCAGAATAGGTAAAAATCCAATATCACTTCCAGACGGAGTTTCTATTGATGTTTCAAAATCAAACGTGCTCACTGTCAAAGGACCTAAAGGAGAATTGACTCAGAACATTGATCCTGATATGGAAGTTGGAATAGAAGATGGGGTATTGACAGTGAAGAGACCTACTGAACAAAAGAGACATAAATCACTTCACGGATTATATAGATCATTGATAAGTAATATGGTCGTTGGAGTATCTGAAGGATATACAAAAGAATTGGAACTGGTGGGTGTAGGTTATAAGGCCTCAAATACTGGAAACTTACTTGAGTTGACACTTGGGTATTCTCACCCAATCTACTTCTATGTTCCTGACGAAGTGAAAGTTGAAACCAAAACTGAAAAAGGTAGTAACCCAATGGTTATCCTGACTTCAAATGACAAACAATTGATCGGTCAGGTAGCTGCTAAAATTAGAGCCTTCAGAAAGATAGAGCCTTACAAAGGAAAAGGTATCAAGTTTGTTGGTGAGCAAATTAGAAGAAAAGCAGGTAAGACTACTGCATAATCTTATTGAAATGGGAAAGAAAATAGATAAAAGAATAAGAAGCAAGTACCGAATAAGAAAGAAAGTAAACGGTACTCCTAACAAACCAAGATTGGCTGTTTTCAAAAGCAATAAAAATATTTATTGTCAATTGATTGACGACCTCAATGGAGTGACTGTGGCATCTGCAAGTTCTGCGAAAGGCGGTGATGCAGGCATTGCTCAGGCACAATCCTTAGGGAAAGATATTGCTGGCAAAGCACAAGGTTTGAATATTGATGAAGTAGTGTTTGATAGAGGAGGTTTTATTTATCATGGTCGAATCAAAGCTTTTGCTGATGCAGCAAGAGAAGCAGGTCTTAAATTTTAATATTTAGAGAATGGCAAACGACAGAAGAGATAACAGAAGAAAAGGTGGCAATACAGTTAAAGCTGCTGATACATCTGAAGTAAAAGAAAAATTGGTAAACCTTAATCGGGTAGCCAAAGTAACCAAAGGTGGTAGAACCTTTAGTTTTGCGGCATTGGTTGTTGTTGGTGACGGAAAAGGTAGGGTAGGTCAAGGGCTTGGAAAAGCAAGAGACGTATCTGAATCTATTGCGAAAGCTGTAGATGATGCCAAGAAGAGTATGGTGAAAGTACCTCTTTACAAAGGTACAGTGCCACATGAGCAGAAGGGGAAATATGGAGCTGGAAGAGTATTGATTAAGCCAGCTGCAGATGGTACAGGTGTTATCGCAGGTGGTGCGATGAGAGCAGTATTGGAAATGGCGGGAGTACAAAACGTATTGGCAAAATCAATGGGTTCTTCGAATCCTCACAATGTTGTGAAAGCTACCATCGATGCATTGACCAAAATGAGATCTGCAGAACAAGTAGCTAGAGCAAGAAATATTTCTTTGAACAAACTTTTTGAAGGTTAAAACTTATTGACCATGGCAAGGGTTAAAATAACTCAAATAAAGAGCAAAATTGATAGATCAAAGAGGCAAAAGCGTACACTTGAAGCCCTTGGTCTTAGGAAAATAAATCAATCGGTGGAACATGATCTGAGTCCATCAATAGAAGGTATGATCACCAAGGTGACACACCTCATCAAAGTTGAAGAAGTTTAATAGCAATTAATTCTAAAGAAGATGAATCTGCATTCATTAAAGCCAGCCAAAGGCTCGGTAAAGAAAAATAAAAGAGTTGGTCGAGGACAAGGATCCGGAAGAGGTGGTACCTCAACAAGAGGTCATAAAGGAGCCAAGTCGCGTTCTGGTTATAAGTCCAAGAGAGGTTTCGAAGGTGGACAAATGCCAATTCAGATGCGTCTTCCTAAAAGAGGCTTCAAGAATCCGAACAGGGTTGCATATGTTGCGATGAACTTACATACACTTCAGGCGATTGCTGAGAAATACAATGAAAAGAACCTTAGTTTCGAAAAATTGGTTGAGTTAGGAATCGTTGAAAAGAACGACAAAATCAAGGTCTTAGGTAAGGGCGAAATCTCCGCTGCTGTTCAGGTGACTGCACATGCAGCTTCAGAAGCAGCTAAAACTGCCATTGAAAGTAAAGGGGGAACAGTTACAATTCTTTAAGCCACACTATGAACAAGTTTTTTGAAAATTTAAAGAATATTTGGAGCATTAAAGAACTGCGTGAAAGAATCATCTTCACGTTAGGCTTGCTCGCAATCTACAGACTTGGATCTTTCATCGTATTGCCAGGTGTAGATGTCCAGGCTTTGGAAGCAGCCAACTCAGGAAGAGGTGCTGCAGACCTTTTAAGTTTGATCAATGCATTTACAGGAGGAGCATTTAACAACGCTGCCATCTTTGCATTAGGAATCATGCCTTACATCACCGCATCAATCATCGTTCAATTGCTTGGTTTTGCGGTTCCATATTTCCAAAGACTTCAGCAGAAGGAAGGGGAATCAGGAAGAAAGAAAATTACACAGATCACAAGATTATTGACAGTATTCATCACGTTGGTTCAAGGAGGTGCATATTTGACTTACTTAAGAAGTCAGGGTGCAGTTTCTTCAGCGATTGACCCATCAATTTTCTGGATCAGTAATATAATTATATTGTCAACAGGTACCGTTTTCGCCATGTGGTTGGGTGAGAAAATTACAGACCGAGGAATTGGAAATGGTATTTCATTGTTGATCATGATAGGTATCATCGCTACTCTTCCTGTTGCATTTTTTGCAGAATTGCAAACTCAATTTGCAAACAGTCCATTTACATTTATTGCAGAATTGGCGGTATTGTTTTTGACAATTCTTGTGACAATTTTGGTTGTCCAAGGAGTAAGAAGAATTCCGATTCAATTTGCAAAAAGGATGGTAGGAAGAGCCAGAACGGATATGCCAATGGCAGGTGTAAGAGATTACATTCCTCTAAAAGTCAATGCTTCTGGAGTTATGCCAATCATATTTGCTCAAGCAATTATGTTCTTACCAGTTTCACTTGGGACATACATTGCCGGTAACGGTGGAGAACAAGGAGGTTTTCTTCTTTCATTGAGTGATTGGAAATCATTCCCATACAATGCCATCTTCTTTATACTGACGGTGGTGTTCACATATATTTATACAGCATTGCTTGTGAATCCGCAACAATACGCTGAGTACTTGAAAAGACAAAATGCTTTTATCCCTGGAATCAAACCAGGTCAGCAGACACAAGAATATATTGATACATTAACAACCAGAGTTACATTACCAGGATCTATTTTTCTCGGTATCATCGCAATTTTCCCAGCGATAGTTGCAGGCTTTGGTGTGAATGATGCTTTCGCAATTTTCTTTGGTGGAACTTCACTATTGATCTTAGTAGCTGTTGTACTAGATACATTGCAACAGATTGAATCGTATCTTCTAATGAGAAAATACGACGGGCTTGTGAAATCAGGAAAGGTAAGAGGAAGAAGTAGCGGAATGCAAACCATCGGAGCAGGAATGTAGTCATGCTTGTATGATTTATCATAAGACTGACGAAGAAATAGAACTAATCCGAAAGAGTTGTCTGTTGGTAAGCAAGACACTTGCCCACGTTGCCAGCATTTTAAAACCCGGTATAACAGGAACAAAAATTGATCAGGAAGCTGAGCAATTCATTAGAGATCATGGAGCAATACCTGGCTTCAAAGGTTACCATGATTTTCCCGCAACATTATGTGTTTCAAAAAACGAAACCGTAGTTCACGGAATTCCAGATGGGAAAGAATTTGTAGATACAGATATCGTTTCCGTTGATTGTGGAGTGTACTGGAATGAATTTTATGGCGATGCAGCATATTCGTTCGCATTCAAAGGAGTCGGCGAAGAAGTTATCAAATTAATGGAGGTTACGAAAGAATGTTTACACAAGGGCATAGAGAAAGCTGTTGTTGGAAACAGGATAGGAGATATAAGTTATGCCGTACAGTCATTGGCTGAAAAAGAGCATAGTTATGGAGTGGTGAGAGAATTGGTAGGTCATGGAATTGGCAAGAAATTGCACGAAGCTCCAGAGGTACCCAATTATGGGACTAGAGGAAGAGGACCGAAAATTCAAGAAGGACTCGTTATCGCAATTGAACCTATGATCAATCTGGGTACCAAAAGAGTTACCCAGGGAGACGACGGTTGGACGATCAGAACAAGAGATCGGAAGCAATCTGCTCACTATGAGCATACGGTTGCAGTTACAGCCGAAGGTCCAGATATACTGTCAGACCACAGCTACGTGGAAGACGTAATAAAAAATAGTGAATATTTAAGCGAAATTCGATAAAAAGTTCGATATTTGCACTCCAATTTGATATGGCTAAGCAAGAATTGATTAAACAAGACGGGGTTATCGAGGAAGCATTGTCTAATGCGATGTTTAGAGTGAGGCTTGAAAATGACCATTTAATCGTGGCTACCATCTCTGGAAAGATGAGAATGCACTACATTCGAATCCTGCCAGGAGACAAGGTTGCGGTTGAAATGTCACCGTACGATCTCACCCGTGGCAGAATCACCTATAGATACAAATAAGATGAAAGTAAGAGCATCTATCAAAAAAAGATCTAGTGATTGTAAGATCATTAGAAGGAAAGGAAAATTGTACGTTATTAACAAAAAGAACCCTAGGTTCAAACAAAGACAAGGTTAATTATGGCAAGAATTGCAGGTGTAGACCTACCTAAAGATAAGAGAGGCGTTATAGGCCTCACGTATATATATGGTATCGGAAGATCAAAAGCGAGAGATATTCTTACCTCTCTTGAAGTAGATACCAATACGAAAGTAAGAGATTGGTCTGATGACAACATCAGAGAAATCACATTGGAAATCCAAAACAACCACACAGTCGAAGGAGAATTACGAAGTGAGGTTCAGATGAATATTAAGCGTCTGATGGATATTGCATGTTACCGTGGACTAAGACACAGGAAAGGACTTCCTGTCAATGGTCAAAGAACACAAACAAACGCAAGAACCAGAAAAGGAAAGAAGAAGACTGTAGCAAATAAAAAGAAAGCAACTAAATAATAGCTAGCAATGGCACAGAGTAAAAAGAAACGTAAAGTAAAAGTTGATCCGGAAGGCGTGGTTTATATCAAAGCCAGTTTCAACAATATAATTATCTCAATGACCAACAAAGCAGGGAATGTAATCTCTTGGGCTTCAGCAGGTAAAGCTGGTTTCAGAGGCTCTAAGAAAAACACTCCTTATGCAGCTCAAGTTGCAGCCAATGATGCTGGTCAAGTTGCTTATGATGCAGGCATGAGATATGCAGAGGTGTATGTTAAAGGTCCTGGTTCAGGTAGAGAAGCTGCCATAAGAGCTCTTGATGGACTTGGTATAAAGATTACCAAAATCAAAGACATCACACCAGTACCACACAATGGCTGCAGACCACCTAAAAGAAGAAGAGTTTAACCCAGAAAGCAGAATTTCAAATGGCAAGATATACTGGTTCTAAAACCAAAAAAGCAAGAACATTCGGAGAGGCAATTTTTGGGCCTGATAGAAGTTTCGATAAAAGAAAATACCCGCCTGGCCAACATGGACCTTCAAGAAGAAGAAAGCAAAAGTCAGACTACGCGGTTCAGTTAAAAGAAAAGCAAAAAGCCAAATATACCTACGGAGTACTTGAAAGACAGTTCAGAAATCTGTTTGAAAGTGCAAGTAGAAAGTCAGGTGTAACTGGTGAAATTTTGCTCCAATATCTTGAAGCTAGATTGGACAATGTTGTTTACCGTTTAGGTATCGCTCCAACAAGAAATGCAGCAAGACAGTTGGTCTCACACAAACACATTCTCGTAAACGGAATATTAAATAATGTTCCTTCAACAAGACTAAGACCTGATGACGTCATTTCAGTAAGAAATAAGTCGAGAGGAGTTGAAGTCATTCTTGATTCCATCAGTAACAACTCGAAAGCCAAAAAATGGGCTTGGTTGGAATGGAATTCAGATAGAATGGAAGGAAAATTCCTTGAGTATCCACAAAGAGAATCGATTCCAGAAAACATCAACGAACAGTTGATTGTTGAACTTTACTCGAAATAAGAGTTACCACTTTTAGGTATCAATTCATTTCATCATTTAAATCATATCGATGAGCATACTAACTTTTCAAAAGCCTGATAAAATACTTCTTCAGAAAGCAACAGACTTTGAAGGTACGTTTGAGTTTAAACCACTGGAACCAGGATTTGGTCAGACTATTGGGAACTCCTTGAGAAGAATTTTGCTTTCATCATTGGAAGGATATGCAATCTCAGCCGTAAGAATCGCTGGAGTAGATCATGAGTTCGCTACCATCAAAGGTGTAGTAGAAGATATGGTCGATATCATATTAAACCTGAAGCAGGTTAGAATTAAGCAAGTGTTGGATGGAAATGTGATTGAAGAAGAGAAAATCTACCTTACAATATCAGGTCAGGATACTTTCAGAGCTGGAGACATTGAAAAAAATACCAATGTTTTCAAAGTGATGAACCCTGATCACCTTATCTGTAGAATGGACCCTTCAGTGAACCTTGAAATAGAATTCACGGTTACTCACGGACGAGGATATGTACCATCTACAGAAAACATTCCAAAAGACGCTCCAATCGGTGTTATTCCGGTTGATTCAATTTATACTCCGATCAAGAAAGTGGCTTACCACATTGAGAATACAAGGGTAGGACAAAGAACAGATTACGAGAAACTTCTTATCCAAATTCAGACTGATGGAACAATCCATCCTGAAGAAGCAGTGAAAGAAGCTTCAAGAATCATGATTCAGCACTTGATGTTGATCACAGATGAGAATATCACATTTGAAGATGCTTCGAAGAGAGAAGAAAACATCGTCGACGAGCACATACTTCACATGAGAAAATTGTTGAAGACTTCGTTGGAAGACCTCGACTTGTCTGTCAGAGCATACAATTGTCTGAAAGCTGCCAAGATCAACTCATTGGGAGAAATGGTGCGGTATGATACGCATGAGTTGTTGAAGTTCAGAAACTTTGGTAAGAAATCGTTGGTAGAGATAGAAGAGTTGCTACAAAACAAAGGTCTTACTTTCGGTATGGATCTTTCAAAATACAAGTTAGACGAAGATTAGTCTAGTTAGATCGCGCCAGCCCGAATCATCCTATCAATAATTAGTGATTCGGATTTTAATTCATCAATTCATAATCATTGATATAGCCTGAAAGGCTGGAAATTCAGGAATCAATTGATGTGAATATTAATCGAATATCGTCATGAGACACGGTAAAAAGTTTAATCACTTAGGAAGAAAAAAAGGACATAGAAAAGCCTTATTAAAAAACCTTTCTATTGCTCTTATTGAGCATAAAAGAATCAATACTACATTGGCTAAAGCCAAAGCACTCAGAGTTTTTGTAGAACCATTGATCACAAAAGCCAAGTCCAACGACATGCATTCTCGCAGAGTGGTTTTCTCATACTTGCAAAACAAAGATGCGATCAAAGAACTGTTTGGTACGGTTGCAGAAAAAGTTGGAGATAGACCAGGAGGTTACACAAGAATTATCAAGACCGGAGCAAGAAAAGGTGATGGCGCTGAAATGGCTATGATAGAACTAGTCGATTTCAACGAATTGATGTTGGCGAATAAGAGTGACAAACCTAAGAAGAAAAGAACCAGACGTGGTAGAGGTGGATCAACCGCTGCTGCCAGTACAGGAGCCGCAACTGCAGCTGCTACAAATAAGTCTGAAGAAGAATAGGAGTTTAGTAATTTATTTGTCTGCATGAGCTTTGCGAATGCGGATAAATCAAAAAGGGTTTCCGTTTCGGAAGCCCTTTTTTTGTATACATTCCAGCCGCAACTGTTCTACCTTTCTACTACAATTTGTAAAGTTTTTGACACTTCATGCAACGAAAAAATAAAAATGGGTGTCTGTAAAGGAAACAAGTGCAACTATGTATTCACGAATCTTAAAATATTTGCTCATCATGATGCCGCTCCAGTTGGTGGCCCAGGATAGTGCATTTATTGATTCGCTTCCTGAATCAGAATTTGCACAAATCGATGATATAAAAGATACTGATATTGAACTTGCTGCTTCATTTTCAAAGCTGAAGAACAAAAACAACCTTGCAGCATATCCTTTTGTAATGAAGGATGCTCAACGTTTTGTTCTTGATCTCGGCTTGGAAATCAAAGACAATTTTGTTGTCTATTTGATGGATCAATATGGTTCGAAAGTCGAGACTTTGTTCAATAGCAGACTCGAGGTTTTCCAAGCCAACCACAATTTGACGCTTGATGTTCATACGAGACTTGATGCGGGTACATACTTCGTTGTTGTGGAAACAAAAGATGCTAAGAGAGCTACCAAACTAATGAAGTTTGGTGACGGCAACATTGAGATAAGTAGACTTGGGAAATTATAAAGATTCCAGGAGGTGTCCTAAGCTGTCTTTTTTGGTTTTTAAGTAAAATTCGTTTTCATCAGTGGCATCGATTTCTACCGGCAATCTTTCCACCAATTCTATTTCTGTATTTTCAAATGCTTTTAACTTTTGAGGGTTGTTGGTTAGTAATCTAACTTTACGTACTCCCTCCAAAGTTAAGATGCGAATTGCATCATCAAAAGTTCTAAGGTCAGCCTCAAATCCGATGGCTTTGTTTGCTTCGATGGTATCAAATCCTTCCTCTTGTTTTTTGTATGCTTTTAGTTTGTTAATGATGCCTATGCCTCTACCTTCCTGTCTAAGATAAATCAAAATACCATCATTCTTTCGAATGGATTGCATACTGTATTCAAGCTGAGCACCACAGTCGCATTTTTTCGAATGAAAAATATCCCCCGTAAGGCATTCTGAATGAATTCTTACTGTGACGGCTTGATTAAGATCTAAATCTGGTTTCACCAAGACAATGTGTGGCATCTCATCATCTTCAGATCCGGCGTAAGCCTTAATATCAAACTCTCCCCACCTTGTTGGGACCCTTGCCTCTGCGAATTTCTGCAAATTATGCTTTACCAATTGATGAAATTTTATGCTTTATAAATGCCAGAAACTCAAAAATGTTTCGACCCATGACAGATATAAATGCGATAATACTAATAATAAAATAAAGCAGTCCTTTCACAGGGATTGGAATGTTCAGATAATGATAAATGAGAAAACAAACAAAGAACATAGCAATAGGAATCAACCAAATATCTCTTGTTAGATATCCAATTTTCAATTTTTGTTGAGCTGCAATATAGAAGATAAATGCTGTTAGTGTACCTGCAAAAATACCTGCATAGAAGACTCCATTCAGTTGGTATTGCGGTACGAAAAAGTGGTAAGCTGTCAATAAGATTACCAAGGAAACCACTGAATAGAAACTTATGGTACGAGAACTCTTAACATAATTTAATTGGAGATTGAAAAGCAGCAAGTAGTTTCTCAAAAAAACCAAAACTGTGGAAAAAACAAACAAGGGAATGGCATGTAAAAAATTGATCTGGCTCGTAATCAAATGAATATTGCTACCGATGAGTAAGATCACACCTGACATCAATAAATTGGCTGCCATAAAATATTTCACCAACTTGATTACGAAATCTGTTTGAGTATTTCCTTTTTGAAATTCTTCATATAAGAAAGGTCTGATACCATTCATCACTGCATCACCCACTAAAAACAGAACACCAGAGACGGTCATTAACAATCCATATTGACCAATGGCGTTTAGGTCGATGTATTTTTCTAGAATGATTTTATCTCCAGTTGTTGTCAACCAATAAATAAGCAGAAATGGGATAAGTGCAATAGAGTACTTGAGTGATGGAACAATAAATTTTGATTGCAATGAAAATTCGATTAATCCACCATGGCGAGAGGCTACATAGATTGTAGTGAACAGGGAAGGAACCATGATTCCTAATAACAGGCCATATACTCCCAATTTAAATATCAGAATGAGAACAACTTGAATTATGACTGCTAACAATATTTGAAACAGTAGTATGTAGCTGAGTTTAAAAAAGTACTTATTGTTTTTTAAAAAGATGAAGTAGACCGAATTGCAAGCATTGAGTACTCCAGTAGCAACGACGATCAATCCGTAAGGATGAAAAGTGATACTTTCATCAGAAAATATCAATTCGAAAATCCATTCTCCGAAAAGGATAAAAAAGAAAAAACAGGCAATTGCCATGAACAAGGAAAATGAAAATATTTGTCGCAGGTATTTTAGGGTTAATTCTGTATCGTGATTGTAGTCAAAGAAGAAGGTGGTCATGGCATTGTTGATGCGCAGTGTACCTACAATGTTTACGATAGCACTGACTGCCACCAAAATCAAATAAAGTCCGTATTCATCTGAAGAAAGAACAGTGAGATAGAGTGGAAGTAAAACGATGCCAATGGCAGGTTTGACAAAACTCATCAGCATCATCAAAGCTGTACCAGAAAATAACCCTGCCTTTCGTTCCATCAATTTGTTTGCAATTATAATGCGAAGGTAAAACTAAAAAAGGCCACACAATAGTGTGCAGCCTTTGTCTTAATAACCAAACTATTCGACCCTTATTTAATCACGGTAATTATTTCTGAATGTGATTGTAAGCCGAGACTCATTTTAAGTATATAATTTCCTGTTTTTAATTCGTCGAGTGGGAGAGTGATTTGATTCCACCCTTTGCTCATGTTTTCGAAAGTTTCTACTTTTATCAAATCGCCATCCATACCATAAAATTCGAACTCGCAATTTGTATCATTGATTAGATCAAAAGAAACATCCAAAGCTTCACTTGCTGGTGAAGGGAAAACTTTTACTTCTTGATCATTTACAAAATATCCGCTCCAGACATTCGAAACAGCAATGATTTGATCTGAAAGAAGTTTCTCAACCTTGTAAGAAATGTTTTCAGTGACCATGAGTTCACGGTCTGTGTATTTAATTGTTTCATTATTGTTGTTTTCAATCTTAGTTAATAGTTCAAATTCGCCATTACCAGATTTTCTCAATAAAAGATAATCTGCTCCAAAGGCGTTACTGTCATCTTTCCATTGAAGTTGTCTACCATCGTCATTCATCTCACCTGTCAGTGTCAATATTTCTTGGGGCTCACTGATCAAATTGGATAGGATCAAACCAGCGTCAACATTCATGATTGTTGTTGTTGATTCGACCGAAATTAATTCTGTGATTCCGTTTTCATTTGCATCACTGTCTTCATTATCATTGAATGTGATATTTGGTGTAGTAAACATATAGCCATCGGGTGCTTTGAATTCAACATAATAGTCACCTGCTGAAATATTGGCAAAAGCGTATCTTCCCATTACGTTAGTGGTTTGGGATTTTACTTCGTTCATGTTTTCATCAAGTAAAACGACGTCTACTCCGGGAACACTTGATTCAGTAAAATCCTGAAGTCCGTTTTCATCTATCTCTTCCCAAACTCTTCCTCCAATCAATGATGATGCAGCGATCATCCCAAAATCGAAATCTTCATAGATAGTATTTTGCTCGACAAAGAAGACTTCTGATACTCCGGTCATATCTGCATCGCTGTCTTTGTCATCTCCTGCGCCAACATTTTGTTGTGTGAATTGAAGACCTTCTCGCATGGTGACGGAAAGGAAGTATTCTCCAGGTCTGACATTTTCAAAATTGTATCCACCATTTGCATTTGTATTCAATGTTTCTACCAATCCTTCACCTACTTTGTACAAACTAATTTCTGCATCTGAAATCCCGAATTCACCAAATTGTTGTAATCCATTTTCATTATTATCTCGCCAGATGAAATCTCCAACAACACTTGGTTGGAAAATTCCACAGTCAATATCATCAACGAAAATTCCGGAACCCACAGAAAAAATGTTTGATGCTCCTTCCGTAATTAAACCAGTAACATCACTATCTCTTGAAGAGTTTCCTCCTTTGAAAGGAGAAGTAGCGCTATACCCTTCAGGCAAATCAAATACCACATAGTAATTTCCCGGTGGGATGTTACTTAGTTGATAAAAGCCATCCTTTCCGGTGTTTCCTGTAGTAGTAACGGTAGACATCAGAAAAACGTCCACTTCACTGAATAATGAAACTGTCACATCATTGACACCTGGTTCGCCATCGTCTTGAATGCCGTTTCCATTATTGTCAATCCAAACATGATTGCCGACACTTCCAGGTGAGATTCGTAGACCAATATCAAGATCATCGTACGTTTGTCCAGCTGAAAGATTGATGATATCTGAGGTGCCAGGACCGTTTGTATTGTCAATGTCAGAGTCAACGGTATCGTCACCTGCGTTTGCATCGGTATAGCTTGTGCCGAAGTCTAGTTGAACTCCAATGAAGTATGTTCCCGGATCAAGATCATTGAATCGATAGTAGCCTGGCAAATTTGTCTCTGGATCATTGTCTGATCGTTGAGACGATAACAAATTACCATCACCATCGAAAAGATTTATCTGAATATCATTGGCACCCATTTCATCAGAATCTTGAATTCCATTTCCATTAAAATCGAACCATACAAAATCTCCAATACTTGCTTCACCCATTTGGCTAGGTATTCGATAACCAGCATTGATGGCTAAGTGGCTTTCGCCATTAAATGATAATTCGGCTGATCGGATTGTTCCGTTCATGTTCATGGCGTCGGAATCGGTGTATATGTTTGTGCCCACATTTTGAGGACTCAAAATTGCACCACCATCGAGTTCGAAAACAATGTAATAGTTGCCATTGGGAAATCCACTCATGGTATAATATCCACCACCTGAAACATCAGACATGGTCATTGTCGATTCTACCAAACCGTCATTATTGTATAAATGGATATTTATGTCGCTGACACGTTCTTCTTCATTTTCGAGAATACCATCTGCATTTTCATCGAGCCAGACATACCCATTGACGGAGTTTGGCATGACGGTAGTTTCTTCTTGAGTAAATCCGAAATCAAGATCTGTTCTGTTTGTTCCAGAAAGAAATTGGAATTCGCCGATCATCGGTGTTCCGTCATCGATAGCGTCAGAATCAAGTTCATCATCACCAGCATTCGACATGGTCAGTGTATAATCCGGTCCTGCATTTGCTCGGAGTGTTAATTTTGCGGGCCTTTCCCAATGGAAATTGTAGTTTCCATTTTCATCTGTGATGGTCATTTTTGAATTTCCATTTTCATCTGTTGCAGTGATCTCAATACCTGCAATTCCTGGTTCATTTGGATCCTGTAGTCCATTTTCATTTTGATCGAGCCAAACAAGATCTCCAACGGTCAATGCTCTGAACATTCCAGCATTGATGATCAAATTTTGAGCTCCAGCATTTGAGATTGTAAAATTTGGGGTTGACCCAGGGGCAACGCTACCATCGATAAAGCTTGAGACATCTTCTGTACCGACCATTGCATCAGTAAACGAATAACCCTGTGAACTTCCTACAATCAGATAATAATCACCTGCAGGTAAATCAGGTATAGTATAACGACCATTTTCATCCGTTTGGGTCGATCCAACACCAGAGGAAGTCGAGTCAAATAGGCTAACTGTTATGCCTTCAATTCCGGGTTCGTCAATGATGTAAAGTCCATCACCATCTAAATCTTCCCAAACCACACCTTGTATTATATTTCCTTCTAGGTACATTCCAAAATCGATGGTCCATTCATCTACACCGTTGTATATGTTGAAATCAATTGATCTGGCCAAATTGCTTGTTGAGAGCATAAAGTCTGAATCCATAGCACTATCTAAAGTTCCTAGCGCCGGCGATATTTTGAATGAACCAATGGCAACATTTATGTAGTAATCACCTGGAGGAAGCAGATCAAAGAAGTATCTACCATTTTGATTTGTTTGTACCGTTGAAATCAAATTATTTGAAGAATCAAATAAGCTAAGTTCGATACCAGCTATTCCTTCTTCATCGAAATCTTGGATTCCATCTCGATTTGCATCATTCCAAATAAAATCTCCTAGTCTTGCCATAGGGAGCATGCCCAAGGTTAGGTTAATATTTTCAGATGAATTCAAACCAAAGCAAGTTGAGCCACCCATTTCTAGATCGTCCGTAAATTCACTTTCTCCATTCAATTGGAATGAGAAACCATCTTGAGTTTGTACTGTTACATAGTAATTTCCATCTTCGACTTCTTGAAATTCAAATTCTCCTGACGTATCGGTCGTAGTTGTTGAGATGACTCCACCGTCGCAAGTTTTTAGTGAGATTTCGAATCCAGCCAAACCTGGTTCATCGGATAAAATTCCATTTCCATCTCTGTCTCTAAGCAGGGAGCCTGTGATTATACCAAATTCTTCTTCTTCCTTTATAAAGCCAAAGTCAATGCTTGTATTTTCAATTCCATCAAAAATGGTGAAGATATTGGAAGAAGTATTTTCACCATCTGAATTTCCATTTGAGTCTTCATCTTCAGTACCGGCAGTTGCTGTTGTTGGCATATACCCACCAGCTGGATTTTTAACCTGAATAGTGTATTGACCTGGTTCGACATTTTCAAAGAAGTAACGTCCTTCTGTATCTGTTGTAGTTAATTGTAGCATCACAGAATGGGAGTCAAATAGGGCTATATCGATTCCTGGAATTCCTGGTTCATCAGCTTCTTGAATACCATTCATGTTTATGTCCTCCCACACAAAATCGCCGACAAGACTTAATGGTTTGTAACCGGCTTTTAATTGCAGTTCATCACCATTTAATAATTCAAAACATGAACTACTTCCCAGTTCCATCGAATTATTAATGTTACTTTCTCCATCTATTGAGAATTCAAATCCTTCCAGATTTTCAAACAATATGTAGAATTCGCCGGGCTCGATATTTTCGAATACAAATCTTCCTTCGGTATTGGTAATGGTTGACGAGATTGTTACACCATCACAATTTCTTAAGGTGACCATCACTTGATCAATCCCTGCTTCGTTTTCATCAATATCATTACCATCTGAATCTCTCCATATCTTTCCTGATACTGATGCTGCAATTTTGCTAAAACCAAAGTCGTGATTTATCTGATTGATGCCATCGTACATGACGAACAGGTCAGTGATAACTATTCCATCTTCATAGAAACCTTCTGAGTCTTCATCAACATTGGTTGCATTTGAGGGTGAAAGTTGGTAGCTATCATCTGGTGGAATTACATAAAGGGAGTATTCTCCAGGAAGAATATTTTCGAATGAATAATTTCCATTTGCATTTGTGGAAGTCATGGATAACATGTTGCCTTCACGATCAAACAATGCTATATTTATTTCAGCGAGACCTGGTTCATCTGCCTCTTGAATTCCATTCCTATTTACATCTTCCCAAATAAAGTCTCCGATGGTAGCCAAAGGTTGATAACCTGCATTGATCTCAATGGTTTGGTCTGCTTCCACAAAGGTGCAATCTGATCCACCCATGACCGTTGTATGCGTTATGTTTGATTCTCCTTGGCTTCCTAACAGTGTGCCTTCAATTAAATCAAATGAAACAAGGTAATCACCTTCTAGTAGATTTGGGAAGATATAGTATCCTTCTGAATTGGTAATCATAGATTGCAATTCATTGCCCTCGCAATCATGCAGTCTGACAATGTTTGCATCAAGTCCTAATTCTCCAGCTCTCAATCCATCTCCATTACTATCTCGCCATACAAAACCTTCAATATTTCCTACCGCTCTTGAAAACCCGAAATCGACTCCCAATGATTCATTGCCATTGATTAAAGTGAATCTGTCGGATACGGCGATACCGTTGATGAGCTGTGCGTCAGAATCTAAATCTTCATCGGCACCCATATTGGGCATCGTAAGTCTCAATGTTTCATCCACTTCTATTTCAATGTACATTTCTCCAGGCATCAGATCTTCGAACATATAGTTCCCAGATGCATTCGTCATCATGCTTGCTATTTGTTCATTTGATTGATTGAATAAACGTACTTCAATATTTTCTAATCCTGGTTCTCCATTGTCGTAGAGTCCATTTCTATTCATGTCTTCCCACACCATATCTCCTACACGTGAAAATGGGATTGCAGCGCCTATGATATTAATTGTAGTTTCATCGGGAACGTAGAAGCAAGAAGTTGTTCCATCTCCATTGCTATTGTCAATCATGCTTTCTCCTGTTGTGCTAAGCATCATACCATCAGGAGTATTGTATTCTAAATAGTAGTTGTCATCTACATAGCCTGTGAAAGAGAAGCTTCCATTTTCGTCAGTGACTCTAGTTCCGATCAGACTGGCGCTACACGTATACATGCTTACCGTCACACCTTCAATTCCTGCTTCATTGTTCAAGATCCCATCACCATTTCCATCTTGAACCAATTGACCATCGATCATGGCAGTTCTCTTGATGAATCCAAAATCATGATCCAATTCAGTTTCTCCGTCGTAAATATTAATAGGATCAGATTTGACTGATTGATTCCCAGTTGCGGTTCCTTCTGAATCAAGTTCGAAGTCATCATCAGGATTTGTAACTGTGGGAAGGTAGAGCATACTCGGATAACTTACCAAAACACAATAGTCTCCGGATGGAATATTATCAAACAGATATTGACCATCTTCACCAGTTGTCTGACTGTCAATTGCATTACCTGAACCATCTATTAATTCGATTACTATCCCTGCTATAGGCCAATCTCCAGCATCTTGAAGACCATCATTGTTTTCGTCCCAAAAGACATAATCCCCGATTGCGCCGAGAGGATTATATGCCAGTTTAATCAGCATGTCTTCTGCGGGCATAAGTTCGAAACAATCGGTACGATCTACTTCTTCAATAGAGAATCCACTTTCTTCTCCTGTGAAAGAAGCGTATCCATCAACTACTGAAGAAGAAATATAATATTGACCAATTGGTATATCATTAAATTCGTATTGTCCATTTACATCCGTTGTGATAGTTTGGAATAATTCGTCGTTGCAAGTGTATAAACTCAATTCTATTCCTTCAATGCCTGGGTCATCGTCTTGAAGTCCATTGCCATCACGATCCCTGTATGCGCAACCACGAATGTCACTGTTGATAAGACTTAAACCAAAATCAATGTTTTGAATATTTTCTTCAGCTTGAACCTGTATGTAGCTGGAAGACAATGGCCCATATCTTGTGTCGTAGTTACTATCGTTGGAAGAAATTGTTGCTTCACATGTTTCCGGATCAGGATTGGAGGTTTGTACTCTATAATTACCAGGTATCAAATCATTAAAAATGTATGATCCATTGTTTGACGTGATGAGTGTTTGTAAGCGATCACCTGATTCATTATATAATCGAACGGTTACTCCACTAAGCGTTTGTTCGTTGGTATCTCGAATACCATCCAAATTGGTATCTTTCCAAATGGTGCCAGAAAGGGATGACCTGTTGCAATTTCCCATGATGAAAGAGCGACAACAAGTTTCGTAACCTAAGGGGGTGACGCAAACTTCATATGATCCTTGTATTGAGTCAATAATCGTAACATTAGATATATGTTGATTTACCTCAGACCATATGGGTTCAAATATGTTGGGTAATGTCCAATTGTACTCTGTTACTCCTGGTACTTCATCTATGAAGAATACAGTGCAATCATGAATGCAAAGATCATAAACAGGAGTGTAGAAGACTGTTATTTCTACTTGGTCAATGAATGCCTCCACAGCATGATCTGTTTGATTTTCAATCCAAAGGACAAAGCCAAACTGATCGGAGTTAATTTCTGATGGTGTCCATGTTCTCTCCCATTCTGAACCTGCGTAACCAAATTTCCAAATAGCGTCTGTTCCCAAACTATCTTGAAACCATTCCGTTCCAATCAATGGATAATTGGATTTATCTTGTCCTACGGGTCCTTCACCTGCAATTGTAAATTGAAGCTGCATATCCGAGACTTCACCTTCTCCGGCAGATTTACCTTCAACAGATATTCTCAAACCGTTGATGGTCGCCAAATTTGGTACCTGGAAATTAAAGTTGGTAAAGTGAAGACGATGAGCTCTGTCATATCTATCAAGGTAAACAGACATGTGTTCATCATCGGAATGACTGAAATTTTCAGTGTTTGTCCATTCGGAAGTTCCAAGAATATTCACATCCTGAGTTACATTCCCTGCATGTCGGGAGGCCCTAATCATTTCTGGTGATTCAGGAGCTTGTATATCACATTCGTAGGATTGAGAATAGATAGGCAGGCACAAAAGGACATAGGTACATAGCACCAGTGCCGTGCGTTTTCTTATGAGACCCATAATGTAGTTTTAGTTATTAAGCTCCACCTAAGCGGAGGTAAATTCAACTACAAATATATGATAAATATTTATATATATGGAAATTAATCATATGTATTTAAATGGTAAACTTTGCAATTACATCAATATTTCCTTTTACCATTTGTTCTTTTTCGACCATTACATTCGCCGTCAAGGGCAAATAAATATCAACTCTTGAACCAAGTTTAATGAACCCAAATTCCTGGCCTTGACCAACTTTGTCGTTTTTTGAAACGTAATATTTAATTCTTCTTGCAAGTGCCCCAGCAATTTGTCTGAGTAATATTTCACCATGTTTGCCTTCGATTACAATGGTCGTTCTTTCATTTTCTGTGCTTGACTTAGGATGCCAAGCAACCAAATATTTCCCTTTATGATACTTGTCATATTTTATTTTACCTGAGATCGGAGATCGGTTGGCGTGCACATTTAAAGGTGACATGAATATTGAGACTAGTTTTTTCTTTTCGTTGAAATATTCATTTTCTTCAGTTTCTTCGATCACTACTACTCGACCATCAGCAGGTGCATAAATTAGATTTTCATCTTTATCCTTTATTTCCCTTTTAGGATTACGAAAAAACTGAAGTAGAAATATTAATAAGAACAATCCGACTCCTACCAGTAAATAAAATAGCCAATCAATACCCATGAATTTACTGACCGAAGAAAGCAATGTAAATAATAAAAGAACCAAAAGTAGGGATACTGTTCCTTCGCGATGGATCATAATTTTGAATTGTATTGAAAGATAAATATTACAAATGGAAGTACATAGATGAATGCATCGAAGCGATCATAAAAACCACCATGTCCAGGCAAAATGTTGCTTGAATCTTTGACGCCATAAATTCTCTTTACATGAGATGCTATAAGGTCTCCAAACACTCCAAGGATTGAAGTCACCAATCCAAAAATCACCCATAGTCCCCAATCGCCTTGATCGAAAATACTGAACAAAATGTAGGAAGCAATAAGAGTACACATAATTGAACCCAATAGACCTTCCCAGGTTTTTCCTGGTGAAATCGATGGGAACAACTTTTTCTTTCCTATTTGTGAACCGACAAAATATGCAGAGGAATCGGCGATCCAAATAAGAATCATGGTGGAAAGTAAAATGAATTTAAAAGTCGACTGAAGATTTGTTTCAAAGGCCAAATAAAAGGGAGCAATAATGTAAATTAAAGCAATAATGGATTTGAGATTTTTATGTGTGTATTGACCTTTTTGGAAGAAAAGATTGATTAACAAAAAAAGGTTGAGGGCTATATTCCCCCACAAAATAAAGTGCCAATTATCAAAACCACTGTAAAAAGACATTGCCAAAGCTAAGATTCCACAACCTAGAATGGCGTATTCGATTATTGAGAATTTTGTGATTTTACTGTACTCAAGTACGGCTAGCATTGGAATGAGCACTAATAATATTGACCGTCCGATGTCATGAAACAATAAAAGCGCGAGTACAATGGCTCCGAAAATAATTCCAGTAATGACTCTTTGTTTCAAACTTTAAATTTTCACAAGATTAGCTAATTATTGCAACATCCTCTATATTCATTTTTGAATTTCAAAGTTTCTTCGAATGAACCCTGTGATCAGAAATATATTGGTTTTTGTTGTGGCCATTTTTATTGGTGGTGCTATTAATATTGCTATCATATATTTTGGACCACTTTTGATACCATTTCCAGAGGGCGTTGATCCGTTGGACTCAGAAAATTTTATAGAGAAAGTTCATTTACTTGAAATGAAGCACTTTATTGTTCCATTCCTTGCTCACGCAATTGGAACATTTTCGGGTGCATTTATTGCAGCTAGGTTTTCTGCAACAAAACAAATGACAATGGCTTTTGGTGTAGGATTATTTTTCCTAGTTGGTGGCATAACGATGGTTATGAGTATGGCTGCACCCGTTTGGTTTTCAGCATTGGATTTATTGGTTGCCTATTTACCAATGGGGTTTTTAGGTGGAAAATTTGGAATGAAATAATGACAAGACTTAGCGTAAATATCAACAAGGTCGCCTTAATAAGGAATGCAAGAGGTGGTAATTTACCAGATTTGAGAAAATTCGCAATCGATTGCGAAAAATTTGGGGCCGAAGGCATTACGGTCCACCCAAGACCTGATGAGCGACATGTTCGATTTGATGATATTCCGATTTTGAAGGAGGTAGTTACCACCGAATTCAATATCGAAGGATATCCGTCAAAGAAATTTATTGAACTGGTAATTTCTAATAAACCACATCAAGTGACTCTGGTGCCAGATCCACCTGGAGTACTTACTTCAAATACTGGTTGGAACACACTTGAGAATCAATCTTTTCTGCAAGAAGTGGTTCAAGAATTTAAGCAAGCCGGTATTCGCACATCTCTATTTCTTAATGCAGATATAACTATGGTTGAACCTGCTGCATCGACAGGAACAGACCGAATTGAATTGTATACTGGAGATTATGCTTCTTCAGAAGGGGATGAACGTTTATTACAGCATGTGGAAACAGCAAGAATTGCTCATAATATGGGCCTCGGGGTCAATGCTGGGCATGATTTGAATTTAATGAACCTTAAACGCTATGTGGATAGCATACCTTCGCTTTTGGAAGTGAGTATTGGCCACGCTTTGATCAGCGATGCCTTATATTATGGTATCCAAAATACAATAGGTATGTACAAGCGCTTAACGCGGAGAATTTAGATTTTTTGCGGTTCTTCCCAACCATGATTCTATTTGTAGCGTCTTTCTGTTATAGAAAGCTTAATCTTTTAACGGTTTTGCCACAATTTGTTAAGCAATTTTTAATAATTTGGCAGCGCGAAATCAAAAAATCAAAAGAAAAACTATCTCAGACCAGACTCCCATGATATATCTTGTTCTAAATCAAGAAATTATTCTATAAAAATTTTACTAATTAAAATCAGAGTATGAAAAAATTATGGTACTTATTCTCTGTCATTTGCGTCATCGGTATTATCGGATGTAGTGACGAGGATTTATTTGAGGATGTTAACTACAATCCGATTGGTGCCGCTGTTAACATGATTGGAGGTTCTCCAGGTTTCTTTGACCTTGGATTGGACGATCCTTTTGTTTCTTTTGATGTTGCTGCCACTGAAATGGGTGAAGCTATATCAAATGTAGAAATTAGTGTTAGCGGTCCTGGAGGTTCAGGAGTTCTTACAAACTTGAGTTCTCTTCCTGCAACAGTAACTGCCTCTTTATCGGAAGTAGCTGCTGCATTAGGAATTTCTCCAGATGATGTAGCAATAGGTGATGCTTTTACTTTTACAGCAAGAACCACTTCCTCAAGCGGAACATTTAGATCTGCTTCAAGTGTAACTGCTCCTGCGAGCTGTTTGTCAGAATTAGCAGGCGTTTATGACACACAATCCACTGGATGGTGTGGATTGGATATTCCAGATGGTACGGTTGAGATTATTGAACTAGCAGCAGGTGTATATACGTTTTCAGATTGGAGTTTTGGAGTTTATGAAACTTGCTATCCAGGTTTTTTCCCAACAGGCTGGGGAGAATTGGCCTTTTCAGATGTATGCAACAAACTGACAATGGTTGGTATTATTGATGAATATGGTGAGCCTTGGGATGTTGCAATAACAGATGTCTCTGGGCCTAATCTATCACTATCATGGTCAAATCCCTATACAGGACCTACTGGACAGGAAATGGGGACAGTTACAATTATCAGAACTGACGGCTCAGATTGGCCACCATTATCATTCTAATTTTAAAATTATCAACATGAAAAAATACATATTAACATTATCATGTGTGCTTTTTGCATTGGTTGCATTCTCTCAGAGAACTGTAACAGGTAAAATATTGGATACTGATGGTGTGCCACTTATAGGTGCAAACGTACTTATCGATGGAACAACCACTGGTACTATTACTGATATTGATGGTGCATTTAGCATTGATGTTCCAGAAGGAGCAGAATTTTTAAATGTTTCATATACTGGGTTTGAAACCCAAAGAATTCCTCTCGGAGCTGACAATATGGTAGAAATCACCATGTCAGAAGGAAAGATTCTCGATGAAGTTGTTGTAACTGCCTTGGGAGTTTCTCGAGAAGAAAAAGCATTAGGATATGCGGTTCAAACCGTGAGTTCGGAAACCGTTACAGCTGCCAATACAGTAAGTGCAATCGATGCCCTTGCTGGTTCAGCAGCAGGTATTCAAGTAACTTCTTCAAACGGAGCAGCCGGCGCTGCTTCTAGAATTGTTTTGAGAGGACAAACTTCTTTCAATGGAAACAACCAAGCATTGATCGTAGTGGATGGTGTTCGAATGAACAATAGTGAGTTCCACACTGAAAGATCTTTGGCAGGAGTTGCAAACTCAAATAGAGCTATCGACTTGAATCCAAACGATATTGAAAATGTAACAGTACTTAAAGGTGCCGCTGCAACAGCATTGTATGGAATTGAAGGAGCAAGAGGAGTATTGTTAATTACTACCAAGAAAGGTTCGAAAGACGAAAAACTTTCAGTTAACTATGGTGTAAATGCAAAATTCTCAGAAGTAACAAATATTGTTGGACTTAACGATATTCATACTCAAGGTTGGTCAGGTCAATGGGCTGGTCCTTCTACTGGATTTATCCCTTCAGCAGTTAGCTGGGGTGCTAATAAAGATGATTTGTACTGGGATGGATCAGAATACGTTTGGGACAAGAATGGACAGCTGACCACTGAAGCCAATGGCAACACTCCGTTTGTACCATATGACAACGTAGGAGACTTTTTCCAGACAGGTGTTACATGGCAGCACAATCTAGCTCTTTCAGGAGGAGTTGGATCAACTGGTTACAGACTTTCATTGGGTCTAACTGATGAAGAAGGAATTACTCCAAATAATACATTCAACAGATATAATATTGGTGGTAATCTTTCTACAACAGCTTTGGATGACAAACTTACACTTGGGTTCTCAGGAAACTATGTGAATTCTGGTGGATCAAGAATCCAACAAGGATCTAACATTTCTGGTATTATGCTAGGATTGTTGAGAACTCCAATTTCATTTGACAATGCGAATGGTTTATCTGATCCTGTCAATGACCCTGGATCATATATATTCCCTGATAATTCACAAAGAAACTATAGAGCAGGTGGAGGATATGACAATCCATACTGGATCGTTAACAATACTCCATTTAATGATAATGTGAACAGATTGTTTGGTAATTTCTCTGCTGCATATGAGTTCCACCCTTGGGCAATTCTTAGTGCAACTGTTGGAACAGATTTCTATACAGACAACAGAGTTCAAAGATTTGAAATCGGTTCAAGAACTTCTCCTTCTGGTCAAGTACTTGAAGACAATTATAACTACAGACACACAGATTCATACTTCAAACTTGGAGGTGGAGGAAGACTATCAGATGCCTTCTCACTTAACTACAATGTTGGTATAAATCTTTATGATCAAAAACTTAAGAACACTTACGTTCAAGGTGATGGATTGAACTTCTATGGTTTCCCAGAATTAGGAAACACATCATCTATCAGTTCTACAGTTAATAATACTAACATTAAAACTGCTGGTGTTTTTGGAGTACTTGATTTTGGTTTCCAAGATTTCATCTACTTGACATTGACGGGAAGAAATGACTGGTCTTCTACATTGATCAATCCTGCTGCAGAATTTAATGCAAGTGATATTTCATTCTTCTATCCATCAGTTTCATTGGGTATTGTATTCAGTGAGAAAATGAATGTTGACTTCCTTTCATTTGGTAAGTTGAGAGCTTCATATGCTGAAGTAGGTGGAGGAGCCCCAGGAGCATACAGCACTTCTACTACTTTTGAATTGCCTGTAGCAAATGGTGGAACGATTAATGATATCAGTGACGGTTGGACTAATGGAGTTGGATTCCCATTTGGAGGAACATCTGGTTTTGTTCTTTCAGGGGTAGCAGGTAACCCATTCTTGAAGCCATCTAGAACTAAAGACTTGGAAGTTGGACTTGATCTTAGATTCTTAAGCGATAGAATAGGTCTTGATGCGACTGTTTATGACAGACAATCTATTGATCAGATTATCGCCATCAATATTCCAAACACAACTGGATTCCAAAGAGCCGTTGTGAACAGTGGTGAATTGGCAACAAGAGGTGCTGAAATAGTATTGAGCTTAAATCCAGTAAGAACAAATGATTTTAACTGGGATGCAGCCTTCAATTTCTCAACATGGAAAACCACGGTTGAATCTCTTCCTGAAGGTGTTCAAAATCAATACTTAGATGGATTTACAGGATCAGGTGTTTATAACATTGCTCCTGAAGTCGATGAAAACGGAAATCAGACAACTGTATATGAGTATGGTCAAATTTTTGGAAATCCTTTCCAAAGAGTAAATACTCCTGAAGGTGATTTTGATCCAGCGATGCCGTTCAATCCTGATGGTGCATTGGTTATCAATGATGATCCAACAAGTGGAGGATATGGATTCCCATTGGCTGATCCAGTACCAAGAGTACTTGGAAATCCAAATCCAGATTTCCTTCTAGGTATTACAAATACACTTTCATACAAAGGTCTGTCTCTTTCATTCTTGTTTGATATTAAGCAAGGAGGAGATATCTGGAATGGAACAAAAGGAGCATTGACATTCTTCGGAAGAACAGAATTGACAGAAAACAGAGGTACTGTGACTGTATTTGATGGAGTTAAAGCTTCAGATGGTGGAGTAAACGATATCGCAGTAGTTCTAGATCAAAATTGGTACACTGGTAATGGTGGAGGATTTGGATCTGTTTCTGAGCATTTCGTAGAAGATGGTTCTTACAGAAGATTGAGATATATCACATTGGGTTATGACCTTGGTTCATTGTTGAGCAATGTTGGGTTCGAATCTTTGAATCTTTCATTCACTGCAAGAAACCTTTGGTTGAATACTCCTTACTCAGGATTTGACCCAGATCTTTCATTGGTAGGAGGTACATCAAACGGACAAGGATTGGATTACTTCCAATTGCCAGGAACAAGATCATACTCTGTTGGACTTAACGCCACATTCTAAAATTCAAAATTGAATAAAATGAAAAGTTTAAAATATATATTGATTTTATTAGGTGTTTTGTCTTTGACTTCTTGTGAAGATTATTTTGGAGAAAATGCCAATGTAGATCCTGACAGTCCTACAACTGCGACTGTGGGTGTACTGCTGCCACAAGTCCAGGCAAGACTTGCGTATACTTGGGGTGGAGATTTTACAAGATACTTATCAGTAAATACACAACATGCTGATGGTGTCGGTAGACAATTTGCAGTAATCGGACAATATGGAATTGTTCCTGCTGATGTAAACTCTGCTTGGTCAAATGTTTACTCAGGTTGCATGAACTCAAATATTGCTATGAGAAATCAAGCAATAGAATCTGGAGCGAAGCACGTAGAAGCCGTTTCATATATTCTTGAAGCATTTACCATGATGATGGCTACCGATGTTTGGGGAGACCTTCCATATTCTGATGCCTTTAAGTTTGGAGAAAATGGTGTTTACACACCAGCATTTGATGCGCAGCAAAATGTATATGCTGCTGTTATTGGAAATCTTGACAATGCGATCGCGCTTCTTCAAGGTGATGACGGAGGTGTGGGTATTCCAGGTGATTTATACTACGGTAGTGATTCTGCTAAATGGTTAGCAGCTGCAAATGCAATTGCCGCAAGAGCAAGCCTTCATTTATCAAAAGTAGATGGTGAAGCTCATAGCAAAGCCATGAATTATTTGCCAAATGCTTTTACAAGTATAGCTGATGAATTTGGAATGGCCTTTGGTTCTGCTGCTTCAGAAAATGCTCCTTGGTTCCAATACATTGAACAAAGAGATGATATGGAAGTTGGCGCGAATTATGTTGCCTTGTTGGAAAGCCTTTCTGATCCAAGAATAGCTACATATGGTTTTGAACATTCAGGTGACAACCCTGTATTTGTTCCTGATCAATTTGTGAAAATGCTTTCTTATACAGAAGTTTTGTTTATGAGAGCAGAGGCTATGCTAGAAACAGGTAATGCGGAAGGAGCACATGGAGCATTCATTGCTGCTATCAGAAATTCAATGTTGGAAGCAGGTCTTGGATTGGATGAAGAGACCGTAGATGAGCCGTTAAACGCTTACCTTGCGGGTGTAGATCCAGGAGCCGGTGCATTGTCTCTTGAAGATATTATAACTCAAAAGTACATTGCATTGTATACAAGTCCAGAAGTATTTAATGATTGGAGAAGAACAGGAATTCCTAGTCTTAGCCCAGTTACAGGAACGGAGATCCCAAGAAGATTCCCGTATCCTGAGAATGAGCAATTATCTAATCCAAATACTCCTAGTCCAGCTAATGTGACAATTTTCTCACGAATTTGGTGGGACAACTAATTTGTAAATAGATAATTTATAAATAAAAGTTAAAGGGGTCGTGCCAATGGTTCGACCCTTTTTTCTTACCCGAAATTATCTTAACTTACTATTCTACATAAAATGAGCACCATGAAAAACTTCATTTTCCTTTTTACTTTTCTTTGTACTACAACATTACATTCACAAGTAGCAGTCAATGAAATCAAAACTGAATTGTTTGGAAATCCATTCAACCAACAGAATCAAGCACACATCAATAATCTAAAAGCCATTGACTTAAACGCAGAAAAGAATCTCAACAATTTATTGGAGGATTGGAGCTCCGCCTCAGTTGAAGATTATGACGGTAATGTGTATGCGGTGGATTCAATGAATTTCAATATTGACAATAATGTTTTTCTTTTTATGAAAGATGGTGAATTTTTAATGTTGAAAGGAGAGAAGGTGAAATCTGTAGATCTTCAATATCGAAGATTTGATAGATTCAGGAGTTTAGGATTCTGTGAAGTTTTATCAGATGGCGATATTCCGTTAATCAAGCACTATTCCATGCAGGAAGAGAAGTCATACACAAATCCAATGGGAATGCCAGGTACTGAGAAATTTGAATTGGTTGTGCATGAAGATGTATATTATTTTGAAAACGATAGAAAGCTTTATCACAAAGTCCCAAGAAAGAAGAGCGAATTATTGAAGCTATTCAAATCCAAAAAGAATAAAGTAGTTGAATATGCAAAAGAGAATAAACTATCAAATAAACGAGAAGTTGATTTAATTAAGATTTTTGCTTATTATAATTCACTTTTCAGTCAATCATAATGAGATGTCTCTTCATACTTGCATTTTTTTTATTCTCCCAGTTTTCAATTGGACAAAAATTTCATCTTGACTTTCACTCGGGATTAAATTTCAATCAGGTAGATGGTGATAATTTAAGAGGGTTCAATGATGTTGGACTGAATGTTGGACTCAAAGGTGGTTACGCAATCATGCCTAACCATTGGTTGGTAACAGGATTCAGCTTTCAGCAATTTGGAGCCAATAGAAAAGACGAAAGGCTTTCAAATCAAAGTGTAAACTTTTTGTTGGAGTCTCAAATGAATGCCGCTTTTGTAAGTGTAGGTTATGATTATAATTTCGGCGATGATTGGTCTGGAATAAATAAATATTCTTTGCAAGCAGGTATGAAGTATGGCTTCATTTTGAATAATGAAATCAATATCTTAAAATCAGATCATCTTGGCATTGATTATGAGTCTGAACTTAATCAGAGAATTGATGATAAACTATTGGGTTATTATATTTCATTTTCTAGAGTGCTGAGCAAAAATTTTGCTTTTTCTGCAGAATGGTATCACACGGTTACAAATCTCGTTAACGAGCCCATTGGCACAATTGGAACATTAAAACCATACACCCTGAGTTTCAATTTTCATTACCACATCAGTAAAATCTATCAATAAAGAAACTATAGTTTTACAATTTTCTTTGATGAGTGAAATATTCCATTCTTTCGCAATTCAATAATATAAATACCGGTACCAAAATGGCTGATGTTCAAGTTTTGGCCATGTTGGTATTTGCCTGTTTGCATTTCTTCTCCATTGATTGATTTGATACTATAATGCAACTTTGCTGAATCTTGTCCTTTTACAAAGATGTAGAAATGATCGATTACTGGATTCGGATGAATTTCAATACTTGGATTTGAAAGGAAACTATAATTCAATGTAGTATCAATTTCATTGACCATTGTATCGATTTCTACTGTTGAGGAATCTTCTATAATCCTAATTTTTTGATTCACATCCAGTGTGCTGATTTTTTGGCTCATTCCACTACGCGGCCACTGTACAATTATACTGTCAATGTTTTCTGCATTAGACAATCCACATGATGTCTGCACTTTGTGACGCGTGACTGGAAGCACAAATTTTTTCTTTATAAAAAACGCCAACCGAAGAATGCACAAAAACTTTTGAACCATAAGCGTCCGTCCCGGAAAAATCTCCTTGGACCTCTACGTCAATAAAATTATTTTCATTTTCAGATTCATTAATAAACAACTTTGTGTGTAAAGTGTCATTGATCGGTGGGGCATTGATTACAGATACCAGCAAATCTAAATCTCCATCATTATCAACATCTGCTGTAATAGAACTGCGACTAGGTTCATTATTTTGAAGTCCTACCTCTTGGGTGAGTTGTACAAATGTTCCTTCCACATTCTTATAAAAGACATCATTTTGGATATTTCCACCATACAGAAAATCTGCACTGTTTATAAATCCATTGGCTATATGAAGATCTTGCCAACCATCATTGTCAAAATCAAAAAAGTTTGCTCCCCAACCAATGGCCAGACTCTCTTCTTCATCCGGTTCAAATTCATTTTCTACATCTAATTCGAATGCAATGTCTTGAAAGGAAATTTGATCATTACGAAGAAGAAGATTTTTACCAAAGTTGGTTATGTAATAATCAGTATCCAGATCATTGTCGAAATCACCTTGCGCGAATCCCATTCCATAAATTGCCTGGTCTGCATTCAACGAGTCGGCGCCATTTGAAAGGCTTGATTCAGGAAAATTATTGATCAATACATTATTTGGAAATACAAACTCTCCAAAATCATTGGCAATGAAAATATCTTGATCAAAATCTTGATCAAAGTCACTTGCCAAAACAGCCAATCCACAACCATTATCTGCTGCGTTTAATGAGTCAGTAACATTGATAAAAAATAAGTCGCCTTGATTTTCATATAATTGATTTTCAAAACAGATGTGATCGTAACCAATCACCTCTCCATCTTCGTTTTCGATGAAGCCGGGTTGATCTACATAGTTTGTAACGTATACATCCAACAAGCCATCAAGATTATAATCCAAAAAAGTAGCTCCAGACGAAAATGCCAAATCCCTTTCGTCAGTTTGAGCCCATATGTCTATGAATTCATTATTGCCAAGATTAAGGTATAGGAAATTTTTAGAAAGTAAAGAATATGGTGATCCCCAGGTGCATACGAAAATATCTTTAAGTCCATCATTATTAATATCACCTGTGCAAACAGCGGTTGTATAGTTTAGTCCCGTGCTGACAAATCCTGATTCGATATTGGAGTTTGTAAAATTTCCAAAGCCATCATTTAAATAAAAATGGTCCATTTCATTTCCC
>JAHDDD010000288.1 GCA_020629535.1 Saprospiraceae bacterium | reverse complement strand
AATTATGTGAATGTTGTGCAAACAGGTAATTTGCTTTTTCTGGCAGGCAAAGGACCGAAAATGGCAGATGGAAAATACGTGACCGGAACCATAGGTGATGACCTGACTGTTGAAGAAGGATACCAAGCGGCGAGAAGAGTGGGAGAATTACAACTTGCTGTCCTCAAAGATCATCTTGGTGATTTAAACAAGGTCAAAAGAATTGTCAAGGTGCTCGGATTGGTACGGTCTACTGATGATTTTGGAAATCAACCAGAGGTGATGAATGGCTTTTCTGATCTTATGGTCGAAGTATTTGGAGAAAAAGGAAAACACGCACGAGCTGCTGTTGGTACCAATGCATTGCCACGAAATATTTGCCTTGAAATTGAAATGATTGTAGAGATATACTAATTGATGAGAAAACTTATCCAAGAAATTAAGAGTTGTGATGTTTGTCTTCCTCATCTAAGTGATGGAGTCAATCCTGTTTTTTCATTTAGCAAGAAAAGTAAAATCGCCATTATTGGGCAGGCACCTGGCTCAATAGTTCATCGATCTGGAGTGCCTTGGGAAGATAAAAGTGGTGACCGCCTTAGAGATTGGTTGGGTATAACCAAAGAGGAATTTTATAACACAGATCATTTTGCCATTGTGCCCATGGGCTTTTGCTATCCGGGGAAAGGGAAGTCTGGTGACTTACCACCAAGAAAGGAATGTGCACCTTTGTGGCATGAGATAATCTTTGATAAGATCGATATCCAATTTACAATCTTGATTGGCGCATACGCACAGGGTTACTATCTTGAGGAGAAACGAAAGAAAACGTTGACTGAAACGGTTAAGAACTACAATCAATATTTACCAAATTTTCTTCCACTTCCTCATCCTTCACCTAGAAATAACATTTGGCTAAAGAAAAACCCATGGTTTGATGAAGAAGTCATACCTACTTTAAGAAAGCGAGTCAGAAAATTGGTCAAGCAGAAATGACCACATCTCAAAGTATATTGTTCACTTCATGATCGATTTCAATATGTGTTTCAGGTTTAACAGAAACAGCTTGACTTTCTCCAATAATATCACCTGTTGACGGAAAGAAATTTCCATCATTGTCGGCGAATGCGGTGATGAAATATTCATCTGGGTGGAGATAGGTGGTGGTGTATGCGTTTTCATCAAAGCCTAAGATTTCTGACTGTTCATTCATTTCAACAGGATCTTCATCGCTACATTGAATATAAATAAGCGAAATCAGCAGCAATAAAAAGAGAGACTTCATGTAGAGAATTTATGTATAAACGGTCTTGGATTGGCTTTTCTTATTTGATGTAGAAAGCTTATTTCTATATCAAATAATGGTGTTGGTATAATGAACTAAAGGCTTGGAATAAATAAAATGCAACATTGTTGCATTTTATTTATATTTGGCAAAAATTAGGATTATGAAAAGTAAATTGTTCTGTGGTTGGATTCTTTTCTCTGCCTTGATCTTGTTTCCTGGCTGTGATCCTGATGAACCGATGGTTGATAACGAGGAAGAACTGATTACAACGGTCAGGTACATACTTACTCCTATTATGGCAGATGGAGTTGACGTAGCGACCTTTTCTTTTGTTGATGAAGACGGAGACGGTGGCAACGACCCAATCATAACTGTTTCTAATTTGAAGGCAAATGTAAGTTATAGTGGCTCTATAGAACTCTTGAATGAATCGGTTGCTCCATCTGTAAATATTACCGAAGAAATAGAAGCAGAAAAGGAAGATCACCAATTCTTTTATAAGTCATCTTTGTCTGACGTAACGATTGAATATGAAGATGAAGACGCAAATGGAAATCCGGTAGGATTGATGACTGAACTCAATGCTGGAATTCCTGCTACAGGAACATTGACCATTGTTTTGAGACACGAACCAGTGAAAGACGCGCCTGGTGTGCAATCTGGTGACATCACAAATGCGGAAGGATCAACAGACATTGAAATTAATTTTCCTTTAACTATTGAATAAATATTGTCTATTACATATTACAATGTTCCTGACTTTCTTTGCTTCTGCTCAGGAACAATGTTCTCTATCTATCAATGGAACTGTCATTGACGAATACACAGATACTCCTCTTTCATTTGTTAATGTTACCATACAAGAGATAAACCAAGGTGTATCCACTGATGAGGATGGTACATTTTTCATCAACAATTTGTGTCCGGGGCATTATCATTTGAGTATCTCGCACATTGGCTGTGACCCGAAGTTAATCCACCTTGATCTAGATCAAGATACTACATTGCATTTATTTCTGGCGCATACACCGGTATCTCTCGATGGTGTGGTGATAGCAGGCAAATCAGGTGCAAAGAATATTCAGGCCAAGTCCACAATAGGTAAACAGCTTATTGAAGATAATATTGATAGCAATGTATCGGAATTGCTTGAAAGAGAAACGGGTGTCACTTCTTTAAAGAATGGAAATAATGTTGCCAAACCCGTGGTGCATGGTTTATTTGGAAACAGACTTACGATCATGTACAATGGTGTTGAACAAGCTGGCCAGCAATGGGGAAATGATCATAGTCCTGAAATTGATCCTTTGATTGCCAATAGATTGACAGTTATAAAAGGAGCTTCAGCGTTGGAATTTGGAGGCGCAAACTTTGGGAGTGTGGTTTTGGTAGAGCCAAGAAAAATTGGAAGAGAGCCACACCTTCATGGTCGCCTTGGTTATTCATTCGCAAGCAATGGAAGAGGTCACAATGCCAATCTAAAAATGCAACAATTTACGCCTTTGGTTGCCTGGCGTATTAACGGTACCTTCAAAAGGTATGGTGATGGACGCGCACCTAATTATTTTTTGAATAACACGGGATTTGATGAATACAATTTTGCGATACAACTAGAAAAATCATTTAAAGATAAACTATTCACAGAGTTGTATGTCAGTACATTCAACTCCCGACTAGGGATATTGAGAGGCTCACACATTGGAAATTTGACAGACCTGGAAACAGCATTAACCAGTTCTATACCTTTTTTTACTGAACCTGCGTTTTCTTACGAACTGGAAGCTCCAAGTCAGGAGGTGCACCACCATTTTTTTAAATTAAATTCAAAATATTACCTGTCTGAATCAAAACAATTGGAGTTTTCATGGGCCAGTCAAATCAATGACAGAAAGGAATTGGATGTAAGAAGGAGTGGTCGATCAGATATACCGGCTTTAAGCCTTTTGCAATATACGAATACGATTGACGTAAAATACAAGCAAACCGTTACTGAAGGAAATATTAAAATAGGAAGTCAAAATGTATTCATCAATAATAGCAATGAACCAGGCACAGGAATATTGCCATTGATTCCAAATTATTTTTCTGCAAGATCAGGTGTCTATGGAATATTAAACAGAAATATTGGAAATCTTCTTTTTGAAATGGCTTTGCGATATGATTTTGTTTTACAAAATGTTGCCACAATCAATAGCTCTCGAGAAATTGTGAATTATGAAAACCGTTTTCATAATCTGGCTGGAGCCACAGGTATATCGCTAAAATTGTCCAATACTCAATCACTGTCTATAAACACCGGATATGCGATGCGTAATCCGGCGATCAATGAATTGTACAGCAACGGATTGCATCAAGGGGTCAGCGGAATTGAAGAAGGAAGTATTGATTTGAATACAGAAAGGTCTTGGAAAACAACCCTCGAGTACAAACTTTTGACCGGATCAGATTTTTCATTGGAATCATTGATTTATTTTCAAAGGATTGGAAATTACATTTTCTTAGAACCGCAAGATGAAGTCAGGTTGACGATACGTGGGGCATTTCCGGTTTTCAAATATACCCAGACCGAAGCATCCATTAGTGGTTTTGATTTGAATGCTCAATATTCATTTACCAATTCATTGATTGGGAATTTGAAATACAGTTACACACTCGGAAATGATATGACCAATGATGTTTCATTGATTAATATACCAGCGGCAAATATCTTCAATAGCTTTACTTATCGATTTAACAAAAGCTGGTCTTTTTCAAATGCAAGAATTGAGAATGTTGAAATTGAGTGGAACAATAGATACGTTTTTAAACAAAGCAGAGTTTTAGAAGAACAAGACTTTACAGCCGTGCCTGCCGCCTATTTTTTGACCGGCCTAAGAGCTTCATTCAACCAAGTATTCTCTAAATATACCTTGCGTTATTTTTTCAAATTAGAAAATGCCTTGGATACAAAATATCGGGATTATTTGAATAGACAAAGATATTTTGCCGATGACCTAGGAAGAAACTTCAGCCTAGGCATCAGTCTTAAATTCTGATTGATTAACTTCATCTGGCGTAATCAATAAAAAACGAAGAGATGAAGAATCATAAAAGAAGAGAATTTTTGAAAACGACCGTGTTTGGGTCAGGTCTTGTTCTAGGTTCATGCAGCTTCACATCCAACATCAAACATTCTAAAAAAGAGGACTTGCCCATGGTGATTTCCACTTGGAATAATGCCAGGGCCAATGCAGCTGCTTGGGAAATTTTGAGCAGAGGAGGAACGGCTTTAGATGCCGTTGAAGCAGGTGCAAGATTTGTTGAAGCTGACCCAGACGATCAATCCGTCGGTTATGGTGGAAGACCAGACAGAGATGGTCATGTAACTTTAGATGCATGCATCATGGATCACCTTGGCAATGCAGGTTCGGTCAGTTTTTTGCAAGGGATCAAACACCCAATATCGGTAGCCAGAAAGGTGATGGAAAAAACCCCTCACGTGATGCTCGTAGGCGAAGGTGCGCAGCAATTTGCTTTAAGTGAAGGATTTAGACTCGAAAATTTATTGACTGAGAATTCAAAAAAGGAGTGGACGGAATGGAAGAAGACTTCAGACTATAAGCCGATCATAAATATTGAGTCTCATGATACTATTGGCATGGTTGCCATCGATAAAAAAGGAGACATTGCGGGTGCATGCACGACGAGCGGCCTTGCTTATAAAATGCATGGCAGGGTAGGAGATTCTCCCATTATTGGTGCAGGATTGTTTGTTGACAATGAGGTAGGAGGTGCAGCTGCCACAGGCATGGGAGAAGCTGTTCTAAAATCATTGGGCTCCTTTCTTGTTGTTGAATTGATGCGGCAAGGAATGTCACCCCAAGAAGCTTGCAAAGAAGCGGTCATGCGCATCATCAGAAAACAAGAATACCAGAATATTCAAGTAGGATATCTTGCCGTAGATAAGCAAGGCCAATGCGGTGCGTTTTCAATTCAACCTGGGTTTGTATATGCATCAAAAGGAACAGGTGGAAATGAGTTGGTAGATGTTCTTTCTTATGTCAAGTAGATGATTATAATGGTTTGGTGAATTATGCCAA
>JAHDDD010000287.1 GCA_020629535.1 Saprospiraceae bacterium | reverse complement strand
AACTGTAGATGTACAGCCAGAATGGAGATTTCAAATGTGTGACAAGAATAGCTGCTACCTGTGGGGAGTTCTTGATTGTCCACCAGACAGACCAAGTGAGTTTGTTGCCAATGAATCATGGACATTCATGATGCACATGGATCCTGCCTCAGTTTGTGGGGAAGGAATGGTAAATGTTGTGATTTCTTCTGGAGGGAATGTATTAGAAACCATTCCTGTGAATATCAATATCGAATGTATGACTATAAATACAGAAGATTTGGTTGATGAAGAGTTAACAATTTATCCTAATCCAACAACAGACTTTTTCCAAATCAAGAATGATGGGAATATTGGAAAAGTAGCGTTCTACAACATAGTTGGAAAACAGTTGAATTCTTTCTCTCACTTTTCAGGTAGAACTTACGAAGTTTCTCACCTCAATAAGGGTATCTATCTTGTAAGATTATTTGATGACAATGATCAAGTAATCAAAGTAATTAGACTTAATAAGAATTAAAAATTCTTCCAGATAAATTTAAGAAGGCTGTTCATTCATTTGAGCAGCCTTTTTTGTTTCATCAAAATCATTCGACTTCAGCTCCAATTAGCGAAACGACCAACTCGAGATCGCTTGCGGAGCTGACTGCTGGTAACCGTTTTCTATAGATATTTATAGTGTAGGAACCAACTCTTAAAACACACCCGTTTTATCAATCTTCATTGTGGCATTAGAATGATCTTTTCATCTCTTTCATGTGGAAAAAAATTGGCTTGTAAGACGGCCTGAACAGCCACCTTCATGATGTTATATTAATCCTGTATTATATTTTATCGTGTATTATGGTCAATTATAAAATTGGTCTACATTTACCATTATTTTTATTAACCAATCTGAACTATGAAAAAGCTATTTCTAGTGGCCGTATCGGTCCTGACAGTTCTAAATCTTTTTGGACAGGGAGTAACATCTTCTTCAATGAGTGGCAAAGTTTTCGATGCCAATGGAGAAGCACTTATAGGTGTCAATGTTACAGCTGTTCATGTTCCTTCAGGAACCTTTTATGGTGCATCAACAGATGTCGACGGATTTTTCCGAATTGACAATATGAGAGTTGGTGGTCCATACAGAGTAAACATGAGTTACGTTGGTTTTGAAGAGAACAATTATGAAAACATTTTTCTTAGACTAGGAGAGAAGTATAGACAAAATTATACGCTCTCTGAAAATGCAACAACCCTGGATGAAGTTGTGGTACGTGCAAGAGCAGGTTCCACAGGAGAGACTTCTGGTACCAGTACTCAAATCTCCACAGAGATGATTGATAATCTTCCAACCCTTAATAGGGACATCAATGACTTTGTGAGAATGACACCTCAATCTTCCTCTTTTGGAAGTGGGATTTCCTTTGCAGGAGTGAACAACAGATACAATGCAATTTATGTAGATGGTGCCGTAAACAATGACGTTTTTGGACTTGCAAGTTCAGGAACCAATGGTGGACAAACGGGCATATCTCCATTTAGTATTGATATCATTGATCAGTTTCAGGTAGTGCTTTCACCTTATGACGTAACGCTAGGTGGATTTGCTGGTGGTGGTATTAATGCTGTTACAAAATCTGGAACAAACAATTTGTATGGTTCTGCATACTACTTTTTCCAAAACCAAAATTTGGTAGGAAAAGAGAATCAAGTTTATGCTGATAGGTTTGATATTACAGATAGAGTAAAGGTCGATGACTTTTCACAAAAGACCTATGGTGCATCACTGGGCGGACCCATAGCAAAAGACAAAGCATTCTTTTTTGTCAATGCAGAAATTCAAAAAGACGAAACGCCTATTCTATTTGATCCTGTGGTTTATACAAGTGAAGATGGAAGATCTTCAGAAGCAGAATTAAATAATCTTGCTTCTCATTTACAAAGTACATATGGATACGATGCAGGCACATTTGGAGACTCTTCAGATAATCTTGATGGTTTGAAATTGTTTGGTAAGCTTAACATCAATCTTAATGAATCAAACAAATTGGTCCTTCGTCACCAATACACAAAAGCGGAGGAGTTTGATAGAAATGGTGGTGGATCTAGAACGTTGAATTTTTCAAATAATGGAATTTACTTCCCTTCCATTACTAATTCTTCTGCGGTTGAGTTGAATACACAAATAGGAAGCACAATGTCGAATAACTTGATAATCGGTTATACCAATGTAAATGATGACAGAGGATCATTGGGACAAGATTTTCCATATGTAATCATTGACGATGCAGGAGGACAGATTAGATTTGGTACTGAGCCTTTTTCAACGGGTAATGTACTGAGACAAAAGATCTTCACATTGACGGATAATTTCAAAATTTATAAAGGCAAGCACACATTTACCATAGGAACACACAATGAATTCTATGATATTTACAATCTATTCCTGCCTTGGAATTTTGGACAATATGAATATGATAGTGTTGATGATTTCATAAACAATGCACCTGCATCTGGATATAGAAGAGTATACTCTTTGGTTGATGGGATTACCGGTGATGAATCTGCAGCTGCTGCTGAATTCACTGCAATGCAATTGGGTTTTTATGGACAGGATCAGATTCAAGTAAATGATAAACTGAATGTAACAGTCGGATTGAGAATTGATGTTCCGATTTTGACAACTGACCCAGGAGAAGCTCCGAGATTTAATGATGAGGTGTTGCCAAAATTGGCTGCGGCATGGGAAATTGCCAATGATGTGGAAGCAGGTGTTGCACCTTCTGGTCAAATCATGTTGAGTCCAAGACTTGGTTTTGAATATGCATTGGATGATGCAAATACTTCAAGACTTCGAGGTGGAGTTGGAATCTTCACAAGTAGAATTCCATTTGTATGGCCAGGTGCTATGTATAACAACAACGGTTTAACATCTACTTTCCTTGGAGATTGGGGTATCGATGGAGACGTCATTTTCAGACCTGACATCCAAGATCAGTATACTTTCGAAAATCCAACTACTCCAAGTGGAGATATGAACTTGTTCGTAAAAGATTTCAAGTATCCTCAAGTATTAAGAGGAAATTTGGCTTATGATACTCGAGTTGGTGACGGATGGGACCTCAGTGTTGAAGGTTTGTACACCAAGACATTGAATAATGTTGTTTATACAAATGCTAATACTGATCCAACGGTTGACTTTACGTGGACCGGATCTGGAGACAACAGACCTGTCTACGGAAGAGACGAATTGGACGAGGACGATTTTGGTGCGGTTTACATCGGATCAAATACCAATGAAGGATACACATACAACCTTACCGGTAGTGTTGCCAAAGATTTTGGCCAGAATCTAAATGTGATGCTTTCTTACAGTTATACTGATGCATATGCTATCAACGAAGGTACTTCATCGCAAAACTCTTCTCAGTGGAGAGGTCAGGTGCATATAGATGGAAGAAACAATCCTGTTTTTGGAAGATCTGATTATTCAGCTGGAAGTAGAATCATTGCAAACATTAACTATGCTTTACCATGGGGTAAGGAAGGTAACAAGACTACCTTCTCTGTATTCTACAATGGTCAGGTTGGAGATCCAATCTCATATGTTATTGGTGGAAGTGGAGCAAGAAATCTTACCAACGAAGCGGGAAGTACGTCTCGAAACAGATCACTAGCTTACATTCCACAAAATGAGAATGATATTAATTTTGCAGACTATGATGACAATGGAACAACAGTCACTGCAGCTGAGCAATGGGCTAATTTCAATGCATTAATAGAAGATGACGAATATCTTTCAGGTAGAAGAGGTGATTATGCTGAGAAGAATGGTGGTAGAGCTCCTTGGGCTAACTTCCTTGACTTGGCGATCAGACAAGATTTAGGAACCAATTTAGGTGGAAACCTACATAGAGTTCAATTGTCTTTGGATGTATTTAATCTTGCCAACCTTATCAATTCAAGCTGGGGAGTGAGATATAATACACCGGGAGATTTCACGAATTATTTCCTTTATGATTTTGTTGGTTATGCTGATGATGGAACAACACCTTTGTTCAATTATAGAGATGATGATCTTGGCAAAGACAGATTTGATATTTCAAACTTATCTTCAAGATGGAGAATGAGATTGGGAGCCAGATACATCTTCGGTAATTAGAAATCTAAAGATCCAGTTTTTAATATAGAATTGGATAAGATGATAAATAGGAGCTGCCTTTTTGCGAAGGCAGCTTTTTTTATGTGTAAGGTAGTTTTAACACAAAACATGCTCCATTTTCTTTTGAGTGTTTTGTGTTTAAGAAAATATCCCCCTTCAATTGATCAACGATTTTGCGCACAATTGCAAGTCCTACTCCGGTCCCTTCCTTTTTATCATTATGCAAAGTCTGGAACAGTCCAAAAATGGTATTTGCATATCGTGGATCAATACCTGGTCCATTGTCTTTAAAATGTAGTTCTATGAAATCTTTGTTTTCGATGTGATCGATGATGATTTGAATCTGATCTTTATCATTGTATTTGATGGCATTGGAGATAAGATTTTGAAAGACTTGATGTATTCTGATTTCTGAGGCATTTATTTCAGGCAATTCACGTGGAATGCAAATCTCGAGATTGTCTTTGTGGGAATATGTTTTCATTATTCGTTCGAGCACTTCTTTTAAATCAACAGCATTGGTTTTGAGGTCAACTTTTGAGACCTTACTCAGGTCAAGAATACCGTCGATCATCGACCTCATATTCTTGATCTGATCTTTTAGAATTTGAATGTGTACTTTTCCTCTATCAGAAATATTTTCTTTTTTCTCAATGAGTCCTGCGAAACTCTCGATATTTCTCAATGGTGATTTTAGATCATGTGCAATAATGTGTGCAAATTTTTCAAGCTCCTTATTTTGTTCAGTAGTTATTATAATTTGTTGACTGGTTTTATTCCACCACAGTAAAACCGCTAGTAATCCTATGGTGAAGATCCCACCAAGAATCATTAGTATGTGCAATGGAAGAAGTTGTGTTGTGAATATTTTGTCAATGTGGTTTTCTATCAGAGGTACGGATTCTTGTAGTCCATTCTGGTAAATTGATTTTTGATTTAGATATTCTTTGCCCCACATTATTTCTTCTGCTTGTGCTGAATTTCCCTCTTTGATCTTTTCAAAACTTTCTTTTTCTAGTGCGACGAGAGCATTATTTGCTTCAGAAGTATTTTGGGTTTGTTTTATGTTTACAATATTGAGCAGGCTTTCAAAACTTGTGATCAATTGTTCGTCTGTGTTTGTATATTTTTCCTCCCAGTAATCAATATTTCCCGGATCATAAATGGCGATGCGTGCACTGTTTGTAAGTATCTCGTCGAACTGGATAATTTCTGCCTTACGCTGGCGTATGAGTTGTTCTTGATTTTGGTGAAATAGAAGCAG
>JAHDDD010000286.1 GCA_020629535.1 Saprospiraceae bacterium | reverse complement strand
ACTAGCAAGGCTGCCCCATTGGCAGTCTTTCGTATTTTATTTGGGTTGATCATGCTGATAAGCATGATCAGGTTTTGGTATCATGGCTGGATTGAAAAGTTATACATCAATCCAAAAATGCATTTCCATTATCTGGGATTTGAATTTATTCAAGTTCCAGGAAATTATACCTATCTGCTCTTCATAGTGTGCGGTCTCGCTGCCTTTTTAATCATGCTTGGTTACAAGTACCGTTTGGCAAGTGTACTTTTCTTCCTTTCGTTCGTATATATCGAATTGATGGACAAAAGCACGTATCTAAATCACTACTATTTCATTTCGATCATTGCATTCATCTTGATGTTTGTACCAGCACATCAATACTTTTCCATCGATGCTTTGAAAGATAAATCATTGAGTGCTGAATACACCGCTCGTTGGCATATTGACATCATAAAGATGATATTGATCATAGTCTACTTTTATGCTGGACTTGCAAAATTAAATCATGATTGGATGATCAAAGCATTGCCATTGTCAATATGGTTGCCCTCCAAGTTTTCTGTTCCGTTCCTCGGTGATTGGCTTCACAAAACTTGGGTGCACTACGCCTTCAGTTGGGGTGGCGCATTGTATGATTTGACCATCCCATTTTTATTGATGTGGTGGCGAACCAGGTGGTTTGCATTTGTTTTGGTATTGATATTCCACATCTTGACCCGGGTATTGTTTCCGATCGGAATGTTTCCTTATATTATGATTGCCGGAAGTCTCATTTTTTTCAGTCCTACCTTTCATGATAGATTGCTCACGAAAGTTTCCGGTCCGTTGAAAATTCCAAAAGAGATTTTTGACAACGGCAATGCGAAGATCATGTATGGTTTTCAGAAAGTGCGTGTTGGTATTTTGATCAGTTTGGTGATTTTTCAATTCATTTTTCCTTTGAGGTTTTTACTCTATCCCGGCCATTTGTTTTGGACAGAGCAAGGCTACAGATTTTCGTGGCGAGTGATGTTGATGGAAAAAACTGGGTATGCAAATTTCAAAATCTTAAACGGCCAGACTGGAAATTCTTTTGTGGTACAGAATGATGATTTCCTTACCAGCTTTCAGGAAAAGCAAATGGCTACACAAGCAGACTTCATTATTGAATATGCCCAATATCTTGGAGAGCACTTCCGGTCGCAAGGACATGAAAATGTAGAAGTGTATGTGGACAGCTTTGTTTCATTGAATGGCAGACCGAGCCAAAGATATGTTGACCCGAATGTCAATCTAATGCAGGTAAAAAATGATTTAAAAAATAGAACCTTCTTGCTTCCTTTCAATGAATAAGTTCTTTTTCATATTATCATTCATCATTGTCAATGTTTTCACATTCAATGAAGTATCGTGTCAAATAAATGTTTCCGTTCAATTCCAAGACCGACAAAGTTTGAGTCCAATCAATGGTGTAGAAATATTTAGTGGAGGATTAGACCAAATACAAAAATCAGCAGAAAACGGAATTGCCGTTCTTGGTTTTAAAAATGCAGGCGAATATGCACTAAATATCTTCCATGAATCCTTCGAATTCCAAACGCTATTGCTAAATGTACATCAAGATACAAGCATTACGATTCTCATGGACCCGCTGAGTTATGAACTTTCTTCTATTGAAATTACAGCTCAACGCCAAAGTCTTTTCGGAATGGCTAAACTACCAGATGTGGAAGACACCTATATCTATGCAGGCAAAAAAACGGAAATGATCGTCATGAATACTGTCAAAGGTGATCTAGGCAACAACAACTCACGCCAGGTGTATGCGCAAGTAGCCGGTTTAAATATTTATGAAAACAATGATGGCGGTCTTCAACTCAACATTGGCGGACGTGGACTCGATCCAAATCGTACCTCCAATTTTAACACCAGACAAAACGGATATGACATCAGTGCAGATGTCTTAGGATATCCGGAAAGTTATTACACTCCACCCACCGAAGCGATAAAGGAAATCAGAATACTTCGCGGTGCGAGTTCGCTTCAGTACGGAACGCAATTTGGCGGCCTCATTGATTTTCGTTTAAATGAAATTTCAACGGACGAAAAGTGGCGTATATCTGGAAACCACACCATCGGTTCATTCAATAGTTTGACAAGTTTTCACTCTGCGGGTTTGAATCACAAAGCTTGGTCTTTGAATACTTATTTCAAACATCAACGAGGTGATGGATTCAGAGCAAATTCTGAATATAAAGGGAATCATTTTTTCATCTCAGGCGCCTACAAACCCAATGAAGATTTTTCTATTAGATTAGAATATACAGCCTACCGTTACCTATCTATGCAAGCGGGCGGATTAACAGATGAGATGTTTCTTAATAATCCGGTCCAGAGTACTCGAGAAAGAAACTGGATTGAGGTGGATTGGAATTTATTCAATCTTAAGATGGCAAAAAATCTTCCCTCCAATTCTCGATTGTCATTTCAAGTTTTTGGTTTAATCGCAGAAAGGAATACGGTCGGCTACAGAGGAAACCCTACCCGACTAAACGAAAATCCGATTACGAGCATTGACGAGCAGCAAGCAGATGGAAGTTATCTTCTTCCTCGCGATCTAATCCTTGGTTCTTTCAAAAATGCGGGAATGGAATTTCGATTCTTAAAGCCATTCACATTAAAGAAAAGGAAGGCCAATCTGTTGATAGGAACCAAGATTTACAATGCATTAAATACCGCGCAGCAAGGATCAGGAACAAGAGACATCGATGCCGATTTTTCGTCGACCATTGATCTATTTCCGACCTACCCCAATCAATCAGAATTTGAGTTTCCAAATTTCAATGCGGCTGTTTTTACGGAAGCCATATTTCCTTTAACGGATCAGACCTCTATCACGCCAGGTATTCGAGTGGAACACATTCTCACCAAAGCAAACGGCGAGTATCTCCAATTGGTCTTTGACAATGCAGGCAATGCGATTGATTCGCAGTCATTTTCTGAAGAAAGAGAAGTTCCAAGAACTTTTTTGCTAGCAGGAGTTGGTATGAGTCATACATTCGAAAAAGGGCATAAGGTTATTTTTAATATTTCACAAAACTACAGATCCATCACATTTAGTGATATCAGGGTGGTTTCTCCGAGCTTCGTAGTTGACCCTGACATTACTGATGAGAAAGGCTTTACTGCAGATCTTGGAATAAATGGCAAACTCGGTCAATCCTTCAGTTATGATTTAAACAGCTTCTCTGTACTGTACAATGACCGAATAGGAATTATTTTGGATTCAAGAGCAAACAGAGTTAGAACGAATATTGGCAATGCGTTGATCTATGGCATTGAATCATTGACCGAATGGAACCTAACCAAAATGCTTGATTCCAAAAACAATAAATGGAAAGCTTCTTGCTTTTTAAACATGGCCTACACATCTTCCCAATATCTCGAAAGTGAAGAAAACAATGTTGAGGGCAAAAAAGTAGAATTCATCCCAGCATGGAATATCAAGACTGGATTCACCATTGGTTACAATCGCTTGACTACAAACGTACAATGGACTTTTCTTTCAGATCAATTCACTGATGCACAAAATTCGTTGGCAGTGATTGGCGATTTTCGTGAAGGCATAATCGGCCCAATTCCATCTTACAATGTCTTAGACCTACATTTCAAATACCAGTTAAAACGCATACGCATTACCGGTGGAGTCAACAACTTACTTGATCGATCATATTTCACTCAGAGAGCGACAGGCTATCCGGGACCGGGCATTATACCTTCACAGGGGAGAAATTTTTACTTGGGTGTTGGGTATGGTTTTTTTATGTAATTTAATGGACACAATTATTTACCAGAAGCATGTCATTGACGGTAGTGTGATTAATACTTCAAGGTCGTCGAGCGGGTTTTGGGTCCTTGGGAATGGCAATAGATACCAAGGCAAATTTTGAAGTATTGGAGAATAAATACCTTAAAAAAATAGTCTGTAAAAGCTGACAAATGAACATAGCATCTAACTATTCTAGCAATATCATAAAACTACTTTTTCTAGTCCTTTTCATTTCTTCAGTTAGCTGTAATAAGGAGGAAGGAATGACCGGCACTCCATCTCCAAATGATTTTAGTCCTAACATTTTACTAATCATAGCTGATGATCTAGGTAAAGATGCGCTAAGTGGTTATTCTGAAGGAAGCATCAAACCATCCACCCCTAATATAGATGCTCTAAGAACCTCTGGTTTGTCTTTCACAAACTTTTGGTCTTACCCTACTTGTTCGCCAACTCGATCATCTATTTTGACCGGCAAATATGGATATAGTACAGGTGTGAAATGGGCAGGCGATGTGCTAGATCAATCAGAATTGAGCCTGCAAAAATATATTAATCAGCAGACTAACAATACATATACTACTGCCATCGTAGGTAAGTGGCATTTATCAGGAAACAGTACTTCTGTCAACCCTGAAAGTTTTGGTATAGATTACTATGCTGGTTTGATTCGTGGTGAACCGCAAAGCTACTATAATTGGCAGCTGACAGAGGATACGCAAAACGTTTTTGAATCAGAGTACACCACAACAAAGTTTACAGATTTAGCCATAGACTGGATAAATGGGCAAGATAGTCCATGGTTTATGTGGCTTGCATATAATGCCCCTCATACACCATTTCATGCTCCGCCAGTTGGGATGCATTCTCAAGGTGATTTGCCAGAGTTTGAAGATGGCAATGATCCGATGCCCTATTATATGGCTGCCATTGAAGCGTTAGATTTTCAGATAGGTAGATTGTTTGAAAGTATTCCTCAGGATGAATTAGACAATACGACTATAATTTTCTTGGGAGATAATGGCTCTCCTAATCAAGTCGCACAGTCACCCTATTCAAGTTCAACAGCTAAAGGGACACTTTATCAGGGAGGTATAAATACACCATTTTTCATTTCAGGAAAAGGAGTTACAAGAAATGGAGAAGATTCTAATCCGGTCACAAGCACAGATTTATTTGCGACAATAGCAGATTTGTCAGGAGTTCCTATAAATGAAATTAATGATAGTAAAAGTTTTAAAAGATTACTTAGTGAAGATGTTGAATTAAGCAGATATCAGTATACAGAAAAATATAATGAATCATCCGACCAATGGGCCATAAGTGATGGTCAATATAAGCTAATCATTGGTGCAATGGGAAATCAAGAATTTTATAATATTGATGCAGATCCTTATGAAGAAAATAATTTATTGACCAATGGATTAAGTAGCGAAGCAAGTAATGTGAAAACAGAATTTGAAATAAAACTTCAAGAAATTAGAGAATAAAAAACTGGTCATAACAATAGATAATCACAGCATAAATCTCCTATCGTGCAGAGACGTTGCATGCCATCATCCGTTGAATCTGCTCCAGAATATTATTAGTGGATAACGGTT
>JAHDDD010000285.1 GCA_020629535.1 Saprospiraceae bacterium | reverse complement strand
CCGCCTTGGGTCATGTCAGTGATCATATCCCAATGGATGACTGATTTGTTTTTGGCACCGGTTTGAAGATATGATTGACCGACTGCCATGTGGATAGTACCTCCGATTTTTTCATCGAAAAGAATGTTCTTGGTGGCTTGCTGTATATTATAATTGGTACCAATGGCTACTTCACCAAATCTACGGGCACCAGGAATATCAAAAATTTGATCAAGCAACTCTTTGCCTTGTTCTGCATCCCAACTTACAACTTCTCCGTCTTTGACATGTAAGGTAATGCCTTGGACCGGACGACTTAGGTACACAGATGGAAAACTAAAATAAACCTGACCATTAACAGAGTCCTCGATGGGGCCTGTGAAAACTTCACCGCTAGGCATATTCGTTCGACCATCTGAGTTGATCCACGTTCTGTCTTTGACACGGAATGTAATGTCCGTTTGATTCGAAACGTATCTCATCTTATCCACCTTGTTTAGGTAGTCAACAACGTGTTGCTGACCATCACGAACTTTCAACCATGATGATTTTGGATCTTCATCAAAAAGTCTACACGCATTGAATACAAACTGGCTATATTCTTCAAGTGACATTCCTGCCATTTGCGCACTTGCATTGGTAGGGTACTGGCACAGACTTCTCTTTAGTGAGCCATCAGCTGTTCTTTGAAAATACAACTCATTCATGCTCTTCATGGCCAAAGAACGAATCTTGTTTTTCTCTTTATCAATACCGTGGTTTTCTACAAGATTATGCGGTGCGCGAATTACCAAGTAAGCATCAAAATGTTCAATGGCATGGGCTTGTAAGATTGGGGCATGCTCCAATTGTTTGCCCTCCGCATACTGCATTCTAATGCGGTGATCTTCGCTGAAATGCAATTGATATTCTACGATTCCACCCGCTTTTGTGGCGGCACGAAAAACCTCTTTTACCAAAGGTTCGCCTAGGGTTGAACTGTTGATAAATAGTTTTTCACCTTTTTGAATATCTAAACAATAATGCACCAGTAGGTGTGCATATTTTTCGAGTATTGAATTCATCACCATATTTTTGGTCTGTAGGGGTATCTTATTTCGTATTGCTTTTTTACCATGTCACCAAGTACCTCTCTGAAACTATCAATGTTTTCTTTTTTGGTAGCCGAGATAAAAAGGACAGGATGTTCAGACCGGCTTTGATTTGTTCTGAATAGTTCGGTCATGATCTCTTCCTTTCCTTCTTCATCAAGCAAGGCGTCAAAATTTCGCTTTCTGTAGAGGTCGAGTTTGTTGAAAATCATGAGCGTCGGTTTGTCCAATACACCCAGATCTTTCAATGTAGAATTTACTGTATTTATGTGATCTTGATATTGAGGATGCGCCATATCAGTAACATGAACAATCAGGTCACTCTCTCTCACCTCGTCAAGTGTAGACTTAAAGCTTTCGACCAAGTGATGGGGTAACTTTCTTATAAATCCGACGGTATCTGAAAGTAAAAATGGCATGCTGCCAAAAACCACCTTTCTCACCGTCGTGTCCAATGTGGCGAATAGTTTGTCTTCGGCAAAAACTTCAGACTTACTGAGCATGTTCATGATGGTAGATTTTCCGGCGTTGGTATAACCTACCAAGGCTACCCTAATCAGTTGGCCTCTGTTTTTTCGTTGGGTTTGGCTTTGCGAATCTATTTTTGCCAACCTTTTCTTTAGCATAGAAATTTTATCACGAACGATTCGTCTATCCGTTTCAATTTCTTGCTCACCAGGACCTCTCATTCCGATACCTCCACGTTGTCTTTCAAGGTGAGTCCAAAGGCCTCGAAGTCTTGGTAGCAAATAATTCATCTGCGCCAATTCGACTTGTGTTTTGGCTTGTGCTGTTTGAGCACGGTTTGCGAAGATGTCAAGTATCAGTGTACTCCGGTCAATGATTTTGACCTTAAAGATTTCTTCGAGAGTGTTGGTCTGTTTGCCAGTCAGATCATCATCGAAGATCACCATGTCGATTTCATGTCTTTCGACATAATCGGCGATTTCCTCGATTTTTCCTTTTCCAACGAATGTGCTATTGATTGGGTGAGGAAGTTTTTGGACGAATCTTTTTTTAGTTACCGCTCCGGCTGTATGTGCCAAAAATTCCAATTCATCAAGATATTCCTGAACTTGTTCTTCGGTCTGAACTTTAGTAATGACTGCAACAAGAACAGCACTTTCCGTTTCTTTACGGATACCCTTTTTCTGTTTTTTGCCAATATCCCAATCTGCCATAATGCTGTTTGTCAAATGAAAAGTCGAGAGTACATGCGCACTCCCGTTACTCAAATTTATCTTATAATTTCGTAATGAGAAGGAATTTCGAACGGAAAACTCAATTCGGAAGGCAGGCTTATTTTCCGTACGGTAATATCAATACCGGCATCTCCAATCTTATCAGATGAAGCTGCATAACTTCTGTAGAAGGATGACTTTTGACCATCTTCCAATACATTAAAATCACTATAATCCACTTGCATGCTCCTGTTGTCCATATCCAACATATGAGTACTTACCACTTTTTCTTCAAATGGGTCAAACACATATTCTGAAAAGAAATCGTCAAAGGCAACTTTGTAGGTATACAATGAAGAGTCATTGTCCATACTCACCAATTCACTATTTTCAAAGAAAGCATTGCCCGCCAATAGCTCTATGCATTGATCGAGATTTAGCTTAAAATTTATAAGTCGCGAGGCTTCATCCAGCGACATGACTTGACAAGATTTTTCCAGACGATTTAAAATCTTAATGGAATCATCTGCAATCAAAACACGTGCTCCTTCAAATCCAAATTTCTTGACTTGAATCCATGCCTTTTTGCCTTTTTGTAAACGCATCAGAAAAGAACCAGTGATCGAAAGATCGGGAGAAGAGATATCAGCACTGCCACTGAATTCTAAATATTCATAATCCAAATTGGCTGATTCAATGGCAGAAAGAACTTCTACTTCGGAAAGTACTTCTTCGCCATTGCTTTCGCTAATTTTCTTTTTCGTTTTACAAGAAAATATGAATAGCGGTAAACAAAGTATGATGATGGTCCTAATTGACAAATTTCTTTTCACTTATTTTTTTCAAAAGGGTGGAGGCGCCGTTGCCCATTTGCTGTGAAAGCCTCCACATCTTAACAGCTCCATCTGTATTTCCAGATTTTGCAGATGCATCACCCAATAATTCATATATTAAAAACTCAGGTAACTGTTTGCTTGTATACGCCTTTAGCTTGTCTTGAACATCATTGTATTTCTCATCGTAGAAATCCATCAATGCTGATAAGTAGTCAATTTGTGCCTTTTTGTAGTCATCGCCCACCGCAATGAACGCTGCTTCTGCAATTTGAGCTTTAGCAGAACCTGCATCTCCCGCTTTGATCAATGACAATGCATTGTAAAAGTAAGGGTCGAATTGAAGTGGAAATAAATCAACTGCCTTTGATGAAATACTTTTCAGATTATCATAATCTTCTAGTTGTACCAGATTTCTCATTCTTTGACTCCATACATCTGAGATACCTTTGTTCAATTCGATGGTCTTTTTATAATCATCTTCTGCCTCAATGAATTTACCGGTATTGTAGTATAGGTCAGCTCTCAATGCGTATACTTTGGCTTCGGTCGGATGCATGGCAATAAGCTTCTCACCGACTTTCATCAATTGTACATTTTCTTCAGAAGCCGGATCATTGCCCATCTTCTGAACATAGGGTATCATCTGTTTGATCTTTTCATCCAAATCAATAGATTCATTTTCTATCAATGGCATGATGGCTTTTAAGAATTTACTATCATCTTTTGAACCAAGATCTTTTGAAATCGTAGCCATATTGGCTGTTGAGTTTTCCGGATCGATATCGAGAACCTGCTGATATGTTTGTTGGGCTAATCTATCCTTGCCCATCTCCTTATACATACTTGCCAGATTGTTCAAAAAACGAGTGTTATCTGGAAATGCATTGACCAATTTTTTTACAGCTTCAATTTGGGCATTTTGATCGTTTCGTTCTCTGTAAATTTTCAGTTTCCAGGTGGTTGTTTTCTCGTACGGTCCGTAGCTTCGATCGAGTTGTTCTATGGTTTGTAATGCGTCGTCATCTTGCCCTTCTTGCAATTGCACATAAACCAACTGTTCTTTTAATTTATGATCGCTTGGATTGATGGAGATTAAATTTTTCAAAACATTGATTTGTTCCAAACCATTTTTTGAACTTTTGTAAATAGCTGAAGCAGCTTCAAGATAACCTTGATTTTTGGGTTGCACTTTCAATGCTTTTGCGATTGAACTTTCTGCTTTTTCCCAATTTTCCATTTTCTGATAGGCCATGGCCATTTCATAATGACAAGCATCGCAAGTTCTATCAAGTTGTAACAAGTCAGTCAATATGCTAATGACCTGATCAGGTTTGTCTAGATATTTTGCTGTTTGTGCTTCCATGAATTTAGAATGAAGCATCATGTCATCTTCCGTATAAATGCCCGGTTGAGCATAGGACAAGAGTGGAATTAAAATCAGACAAATTCCAAATAAAAATGATCTCATGTGTCAGTAATTATCTAGTCAATGATCGTTATCTTCAGAGTATTCGTCCTGAATCTCTTATGTAATGGCATGGAAGCAGTATTTACTACCACGTCACCATCCTTTAACAAGTTTTTAGACTTTAAAATTTCAGAAAGGTCAGCAATTGTACCATCTGTAGACGTAAATTTATCATAAAAGAAGGTTCTGACGCCCCAAATTAGGTTCATTGTTGATAGCATCGGTCTTACAGAAGAAAAAATGTAGATCCAGGTATCTGGCCTGTAACTCGAAACTTTAAAGGCTGTATAACCAGAAACAGTCAATCCGATGATGGCTTTTGCTCTTATATCTTCAGCCAATTTTGCAGCGCTGATACAGATGGTATCACTATAGAATGTATCTGATTTTGGATTTGGTTTTGGCCTCTTTCCTTGTAAGGAATAATGCTTTTCTGCCTCTTCAATGATTTTTGCCATAGCCTTAACCACTTCCACAGGATATTTTCCAACAGAAGTCTCTCCACTAAGCATCACAGCATCTGCACCATCCAAAACCGCGTTAGCAACATCAAGGATTTCTGCACGTGTAGGTGTCGGATTATTGATCATACTGTCCATCATCTGCGTGGCGACGATGACAGGTTTTGCCTTCTGAATACATCGTGCGATGATTTCTTTTTGCAATGCAGGAAGTTTTTCCATAGGTACCTCAACTCCTAAATCTCCTCTTGCAATCATCACACCATCCGATTCTCTGATGATGGATTTGATGTACTTAATAGCCTGAGGTTTTTCGATCTTAGAAATCACTTTGGCAAAATGTCCTGCTGCTTTGATCTTTTCTCTCAATGCTATCACCTCAGAATGATGACGCACAAAAGAAA
>JAHDDD010000284.1 GCA_020629535.1 Saprospiraceae bacterium | reverse complement strand
GAGCCAAAAAGATACATTGGGTATATTATTATATCAATGATTCCTGCTGCGTTTTTGGGTGTATTTTTTGATGATGTCATAGACAATATTTTCAATAGAAATTTACTTCTTGTTGGGGCAATGCTTGCGGTAACCGGAGTTTTACTTTTGTTTGCAGACCGTAAATATGAAGGCAACAAGCCTGTCAATGCTTCCAATGCTTTTATCACAGGATTGGCCCAGGCATTTGCGATTTTACCAGGCGTGTCCCGATCAGGGGCTACCATCTCTACTGCCTTGATGTTGGGAATGAACAGAGAAGAAGCAGCCGGTTTTAGCTTCCTGATGGTGATCCCATTGATCTTTGGAAAAATTGCAAAAGATCTGGTCGATGGTTCATTTTTTGAACACATCCCCTCTGTACAGTATGCGTTGATTGGTTTTGCTGCAGCCTTTATTTCCGGATTAATAGCTTGTACTTGGATGATTCAATTGGTGAAGAGAACAGGCTTGAAATATTTTGGCATTTATTGTTTTATTGTCTCAACGCTTTTGCTCATATATTCATTTTCAAATTGACAGAAGTAAATAAACATACGGATTGGTTGGATGCGCCATATCAGGAAGCAAGTCTCATGCTTGTAAACAAACCACTGGAATGGACGTCATTCGATGTAGTGAATAAGATACGTTACACCCTCAAGTATCATTTCAAGGTCAAGAAGATCAAAGTGGGCCATGCCGGAACACTTGATCCACTTGCAGATGGACTCTTGCTTGTGTGTACAGGGAAGGGTACCAAGCAGATTGATAATTTTCAAGGGATGCCCAAAACGTATACGGGTTCCGTTAAATTGGGTTGCACAACCAAAACCTATGATGCAGAATCAGAGGAAGAAAATGAAACAGACATTTCACATCTTACCGAAGAAGAAATCATTAACCAAGCCAACACTTTCCTAGGTCCACAAGAACAATTTCCTCCTATATATTCGGCCATTAAAGTCGACGGTCGTGAGATGTACAAATGGGCAAGATTGGGCGTGAAGAAAAATGTCAAATCCAGAAATGTAACATTCTACGAGATAGAGATCACGAAAATACATCTTCCCTTCGTAGACTTCAGAATTCAATGCAGTAAAGGAACGTATATCCGGTCCTTCGCCCATGATCTTGGTCAGAAATTAGGATGTGGTGGGTATCTTACTCAGTTGACACGTACAGCCATAGGTGACTACAAGAACGAAGATGCCATCGAGTTGTTGGAGTGGAGTGGAGGCTTTAGTGGGCAGCTTTGAGTTATAATGGTCACTTTGATTGTACTTTGTTCGACACAAGAGCAGCTGGGGCGTTGGCATAAAAGCTAGTTAGCAGGAGCCACCTGAGTGTCCAATTAGAAAAGCCACCTACTATGCAGATGGCCTTCCCATTCTCTCTCTCGAAATTATCGAATCTTAAAAACCATAACGCCTAAATCTCTGGACCTCACATCACCCGGGCATTTGCATTTAATGTCTTCGAAAAAGAACTTATCGGTTGTTTTGGCTTTGGCCACCAACGCTTTGGACTCAGCATTGTACCTTCCACCTTTATTGAATGAAACTCTTGGATCTTCTCTTTTGGGTACCCGTACCAAAGTGAATTCCTCAATTTGGCATTCTGCTTCAAAGTCAAAGTTTTCGAGTACGGCGAATACACCAGGTTGAAGTTTGAATTCCCCACTACTCATAGCGCCACTTCTTGAATCAGACAGCTTCGGAATAGGATCAGGAATCCTCTTTACTCTAAAGTCTTTACTGACTTCTAAACCATCTGCAGAGACGTTGACTTTGGCATATTCTTTTTTCTTCGTCGGAGTTGTTACATTGACAATAAATGAACCATCTGCTGTTCTCTTTATGGTACCACCTCCCGGTCCACTCATGCTTGCTTTCAGGGTATTTGAATTGGCACCTGCTGCAGAAATTTCTACAGGATTATCAACACCGATGTAGAATACATTCATTTTAGTTGCAGAAATGGCTACCGATCTTTCTCCTACTTCGTAGGTAAATTCTTTAGAGTAGGTTACAGTCTTTTCAGTGACCGGATTATAGACTTCGGCGGTGGCTGTATACGTTTTCGGTCCGGTGGTGGATGTGTTAATTGCGTATTTTCCTCTGCCTTCTTCGTCCAGTTGTAAAGGCTCGTTGTTTACTGAGAGTGTGACCTTGGTGCCAGAATCAGGTCCTGCATTTGCTGTCAGAAAGACATCAGCCTTATAAGGTTCACCTTTGATGACATAAGACTTCTCTGGCGCTGCCACCACTGTAAATCCACCAATGACAACTTCTTCTTTTCCAATACCTACTTTTTTGCCTAGGTAATTTAGAGCAGCAGCTTCTGTTGACTTGACGTCATTGATAAATTTATTGATCATGGGAATAACAGCTTGTACGGGCATCCGGTCAAAGTTCATATGAGACCAACTTGCTTTTCCTTGATCTCGCCATGTTTGATCGTCTATGGTTACAGCAATTTCGTTTTGAAAATTTGACCGATCATTTTCATCAATGAATTCAATAATCTTTGCTTTAAATTGTAGTAAACGTTCTTTGAGTTCTTCTCCTTTTGCATTGTTGATTCCACTTTTTGATGGATCGTCTACAAGTATTCTGGTAGTGACGTCGATGTCTTTTTCTCCCACTAAGTTTTTCGTAAATTCTTGTGTTTCGGGGTCTTTCGCAAACCCACCTGATTCAGTAATGATAGAATTTTTAATTCCACCAATGAAGTCGGTCAGTGATTTTGACTCCTGACGTATGGGCACAACCCGGTCGGCATACGTTTGAAAAGAAGGTTTGGCTTTTGCAGCGACAAAAATCGCTTCCTCCATTGGTTCATTTGTAAAATCAAGGGCCAAATTGGATTTAACCAATCCTTGATCTAAGACTTTGAATGCGTTGAATATTTCAGAGGAAACATTCAGTGCCAACAATGCAGTCAATACCAAGTACATGATATTGATCATCAATTGCCTGGGCTCTTTAGGTATAGACATACTTAAAAATTTAGATGATGAATAAATAAAGTAACTGATATGGGTATACGCTTATGTACATAGAATTCTACCCAGAATCCGATACAAATGGTTTCTGCTACGAATAGAAGTATTGTCCAAATCCAGTGGATTTAGATCCTCATCGGTTTGCTCAACTTGTAAGTTGTTTTCTTAGCCGAGCTCTCGGCTTTTTCGAAAAATATAGATCAGAAAAATACTGATTAAACTGTGTTGGCTCCCAATTGGGAGGGAAATAGAATGGCTTAATTTCTTGTTCATTCTAATGTGTTTTAGTTTTAGAATCAGATTTGGTTTGAACAAATCTGTAATGTCCGACGTAGATTGTATGCGTTTTGCATTGTCGCATTACATTGCCGTATAATGTCCAATAGCATACTATCTTAAAATGTAACTTGATTTAAGCGCTTTAATTGTCAAGGAAGGAAGATATTTTTTGAGATCATAAGATAAATGTATTTCATCTATAGTTTTTACTTCCCTATATTTATGCCAATACTAGCCATATGAAAAACCCGATTGTTGTTCTCATTGCTATTTGCTGTTTCTTATTTTTCTCCTGTCAATCACCTCGAGAACCAAGAAACATGTCGATTGAGGACGCTGTTGAAGGTCTAACGACTATTGAAAAAAGAAAAGCCTTTCTCCAAAAAATTTGGGACGATGATCAAGGGGTGAGGGATGGAAATTCAAGCGATACCGACATGATGAATATGGATGTTGTTAATGTGGAGAAGGTGGAGACTTATCTTCAAAAATATGGTTACCCCACAAAAGACATTTATGAAGACCTTGCTTTGGTGCCTTGGGTCGTAATTCATCATGCCAGCGGTTATGAGATACGTGAGCGACATATTAAAACCATTTACTCGGCATATAAAAATGGAGATATTGATGATGGCGCCATGTCATTTTATCTAGGACGCATGCATCATATCAAATTTGGTGAACGGTTTCGAATGAAAAGTCCTTTCATGCCTGATGATGAGATCGATTCATTAATTTCAATTATGGACCTTAAAAAGTTGCTGTAAAAATGGATATTGAATTTGGTCAAAAAGTGCAGCAACTTGCTCAACTAAATAAATGGGATCAAACAATACGAATTTGTCAAGCCAAATTATCAACCAATCCTGAAGAAGAATTCGCTATCTATTTTCTTGCTTTAGCGTATCAAGCTACGGGTGAGGTGTCAAAAGCCAAACAACTCCTTGAAGACAATTTGAGCAAGTCTAGTTTTATGGCTACGGATATGAAAGGCTTGTATGCAGATATTTTAATCCATCAAAAAGAATTTAAAAAAGCAGAGAAAATACTCGATGCCTTGCTTGATAAAAGACCGGAAAATGATTTTAATCTCGCAAAAATGGCGAAGGCTAAGTTGGGCTTGCTCGAATTTAAGGAAGCTATCAAATATGCCTCAATGGCCATTCGCCTCAATCAGCAAAATGATGAAGCTATAAACGTCCTCATTGTTGTTTCTGGATTGATCAGAAAGGACAATCCAGAATTAGCAGACCAAATTCTTGCTTCTAACGCAAACAATGGTTTTGCCATTTGGAGCAAAAGCCAACAAATGATCAAAGAGAAAAAATATGAAGAAGCATTTGATATGTGTATGAATTTTCTCGCTCTTCAACCCAATAACGAACTTGTGCGTGGATCAGCAGAAACATTACTTGGACTAAAGCATCCATTTTTCGCAAGTATGGATGCTCAATTAAGGTCCATGTATTCGCCAAAAGGCATTTTAGGATTCATTGCATTGACTGTCATTTCTTATGGATTTTTAAGGAGAATTGAATTTGGTGCCAATTTTATTGGAGCTTTACTATTTGTGATTCTACTTGTCTTTCCCATCATGCCTGCCCTCAGGAAGATTTATGTCTCCAAGCACGAATTAGGTAATAAATTGCTCCCCAAATTTGATAAAGCATTGGTCTTATTAATTCAGCTCATGTTGATTGGAGGCATTGGTTTGTTGGTACTGTCCCTTATTCAACAAGCTCATCTTTTTATTTTTTTGGGCCTCAATTGTTTGACAGCAACAATACCTATGATAAGCATAATGGAAGCCAATGGTTCCCATCGTTATTTATTGTTGATCACTTTTCTTGGTTTTAATTTAGCTGCCATCCACTTTGCAATGAATGGATCAATTGGTTGGTGGTTCTTTATGATGATGATCAATATTGCCTTTACAGCCGTGTATGCGTTGACATTTTTGATGGCAAGATATCAAGAGAAGAGGAGAGCAGAAGGGTAATTGGTTTTTGTTGCAAATAGCGAAATTTTGAGATAGCGAGATAAAGAAATATTTTGCTGAAAACCTCTTAGTAAAATAGCGAATTTTGAAATAGCGAAATATTTACATGAACCAGATCCCCTAAACACATCTA
>JAHDDD010000283.1 GCA_020629535.1 Saprospiraceae bacterium | reverse complement strand
ACTCTTTATCCACTTCCTCTTTGTATTTCAATTGGTAGATAATAGAAGTGCGAATTAGCCACATGTTAGGAGAATTATTCCAAACCGGTATGACATTAGAAACTTGATCAGGGAACTTTTGAAAATATTTGCCAGCCATATGACTTGCAAGAAAGTCAACAGTATCCCACCATGATTTATTTGTGATGAAATATTCGATCAATGCCAGATCATCTTCTTTCAATGACCCTTTGGTTTTCGCCATAAGATCCATGGCAAAATATTGAAATTCTCTTTGCTTGGCATTCCATAACTCTTTTGATAAAGATCTCCACTGTTCTTTGATTTCCGTTTTGCACTCTTTCCAAAACATACCACTGATGGCTCGTCGCTCATCGGCTTTGATTCCGAAAAGTTTGAATTGATTTTTTAGATAATCTTCCATGGCTGGTGCGGCAGATGGATTAGCGATTGACCTCAATTCGCTATCAATGTTTATGAAAAGTTCAGTCATGCATTTACTATTTGATATTTTCGCATTTCGATCAATAAATATGAAGAAAGGAGCACTTCCAAACAAATCAAAGTTAAATTTACAAACAAATTCAAATGACACATTTTCATTGATGGAAGGGCAAAAGCCATTGGCAGAGCGGATGAGGCCAGAAAGCCTGAATGATTATTTCGGTCAACAACATTTGGTCGGGAAGTCAGGTCTTTTGTATTCTATTCTCAAGTCGGGGAATATTCCATCCATGATTCTTTGGGGGCCTCCAGGCGTAGGTAAGACCACGTTGGCAAATATTCTCTCTCATGAGCTTGATCGTCCGTTTCATGCATTGAGCGCCATCAATTCAGGCGTTAAAGATGTTCGGGAGGTCATTCAACGAGCAGAGCGTCAGCATTTATTTAGTCAGCCCCATCCTATTCTGTTTATTGATGAGATTCATCGATTTAGTAAATCGCAGCAAGATGCGCTGCTGGGAGCGGTAGAAAAGGGAGTTATCACACTTATTGGAGCAACCACTGAAAATCCGTCTTTTGAGGTGATTCCTGCCTTGTTGTCACGTATGCAGGTATATGTTCTTGAGCAATTGGACAAAGAAGATCTGATCGGACTAGCCAATCACGCATTGGCAAATGATCAAGTTTTGTCAAAGAAGAAAATTGAAATAGCAGAGTATGAAGCATTGCTCAAATATTCAACAGGTGACGGAAGACGTTTGCTCAATTGCCTAGAATTGGTCATCAATAAAAGCTACGAGCACGAAAAATTAGTCATCGATAATGACTTGGTTGAAAATACGGTCCAACAAAACATGGTCTTGTATGATAAGACTGGTGAGCAGCATTATAATGTCATTTCAGCATTCATTAAGTCTGTGAGAGGAAGTGATCCCAATGCTGCGGTGTACTATTTGGCGAAAATGGTTGAAGCGGGAGAAGATCCACTTTTCATTTGTAGAAGAATGATCATTTTAGCATCAGAAGATGTTGGCCTGGCCAATCCAAATGCATTGCTTATGGCGAATCAATGCTTTCAAGCAGTACATCGAATAGGTTATCCTGAAGCAAGAATTATTATGTCTCAAGCTGCCATCTATCTTGCTTGTTCTCCAAAAAGTAATTCGGCTTACAAGGCCATTGGTAAAGCCCAAGAAGAATTAAGAAAGCGACCCAATGAACCTGTTCCATTGTCATTGCGTAATGCGCCAACCAAATTAATGAAGTCACTCTATTACGGAAAAGACTATCAGTATGCGCATGATTTTGATGGCAATATGGTGGATGAAAATTATCTTCCTGAATATTTGGAAGGCCATGCATTTTACACACCTTCAGATAATCCGAACGAAAACAAGTTGACTCAAAAAATCAAAGAATTCTGGAAAAAGAGATATGGATATTAGCGAAAAACAAATAAAGAAGTTTGACCATCCTCAACAACTGAAGATTGGAATTTTAGGTGGAGGACAATTGGGCAGAATGTTTGCATTGAAAGCAGCCGAGTTTGGAGTACATCCCTACTTTCTTGATAAACAAACTGACTTTCCTTCTGGTCTAATTTCCCAACGGTTTTGGGTGGGTGATTTTCAACATGGATTGGATGTTTATGATTTTGGAAAAAGAATGGATATTGTAAGTATTGAAATAGAAAATGTCAATACTCAAGCTCTGACCAAACTTGAATCTGAAGGAGTGATGGTGTTTCCTTCGAGTGACACGATAGCATTGATTAAAGATAAAGGGACTCAAAAAGAGTTTTATAAAATAAATAATTTTCCAACGAGTCCATACCTATTGTATCAGTCAAAATCTGAGGTTTTGGAAGCCATACATTCGGGAAAGGTCAAAGCTCCATTTGTGCAAAAAAGCAGAACGGCGGGATATGACGGTAAGGGGGTACAAGTCGTTAGAAGTCATGAAGAATTAGAGGCACTTTTTGATGTTCCATCAGTGATCGAATCATTGGTAGATATTGACAAAGAGTTGGCCGTTACGGTTGCCAGAAATCCCAATGGTGAAAGTGAAACTTATCCAGTTGTCGAAATGGTCTTCGATCCTGAAGCAAATTTGGTTGATTATATAAAGATACCAGCTGCTATTTCAGAAGAACATTCACTACAGTGTAAGAAAATAGCTCTTCAACTATCCGAAAAATTAAACTTGGTTGGTTTGTTGGCGATCGAGTTTTTTCTAACCAAATCTGGAGAAATCCTTATTAACGAAATGGCTCCCCGTACACACAATAGTGGACATATTACCATGGAAGCCTGCACAACTTCACAATTTGAGCAGCAACTAAGGTGCCTCTGTAATCTTTCATTGGGTTCAACAGAATACCATTTTCCGGCTGCAATGGTCAACGTTCTCGGACCACAAGATTACACAGGTCCAGTAAATCTTCCTGCCTTAAATCAAATTAAGAAAATTCCGGGTGCCTATATCCATCTTTACGGAAAGCAACTTTCCAAGCCCAAAAGAAAGTTGGGTCATATCAATATTGTCGGTAAGACAGAAGAAGAAGTGAAATCAAAATTGGATAAAATCAAATCTCTCCTACCCTGATATCAATTTGATTTTTAATTTTGTGCCACCTAATCTGAGAAATTGGCCAAGTCAAAATCTAAAAAAGTCACGCCGCTAATGCAGCAATATATGGGTGTAAAACAAAAGCACCCTGATGCCATATTGCTATTTAGAGTAGGCGATTTCTACGAAACCTTTGGAGAAGACGCCATCACAGTATCCAAAATATTGGGTATTGTTTTGACCAGCAGGAACAATGGTGGCTCTGATATCGAACTCGCCGGCTTTCCATATCATTCTGTTGACCTTTACCTACCCAAATTGGTCAAAGCTGGATTTCGTGTTGCGATTTGTGAACAGCTTGAAAAACCTTCGAAAGAAAAGAAAATTGTCAAAAGAGGAGTCACAGACATAGTTACTCCAGGTGTCACATTTCATGATAATATTCTTGATCATAAAGAGAATAATTTCCTTTGCTCTATTCACATGAATGGTTCTGATAATCATGGAATAGCCTTTCTCGATATTTCTACTGGAGAATTTTTTACAGCGGAAGGCAATGATACTTTGATTTCAAAATTGGTGCAAAGTTTTAAACCTTCTGAAATCATCTACTCAAGATCAAAACAAGACGATGTTCAAAAATTGTTGGGCAAAGATTATTACTTGTTTGGACTTGAAGATTGGATATATCAATATGATTATGGTCGGGAGAAACTGCTTGATCATTTTCAAGTAAGTTCTTTGAAAGGATTTGGAATTGAAGATATGTCGGAATCTCAAATTGCTGGAGGCGCCATTTTGCATTATTTGAATGCCACTGAAAATACGGGTCTGGATCACCTCGTGAAAATTAGCCGAATTCAAACACATGAATATATGTGGTTGGATAGATTCACAGTAAGGAATTTAGAGTTGGTTTCAAGTAATCATCCAACGGGTATACCATTGATCCATATCCTTGATCAATGCATTTCTCCAATGGGTTCAAGACTCATGAGAAAATGGATTCTGTTGCCATTGATCAATCCTACACAGATCAATGACAGATTGCAAGTGGTAGAATTTTTCATTCAAAATCCTGAGTTAAAAGAACAGATTGAAGACCAGATAAAATTGATCTCAGACTTGGAACGGATCATCGCCCGCCTTTCTGCGAGAAAGATCAATCCGAAAGAGATCAAGAGCTTGGAAAGATCGCTCAATGCCATTGCGCCCATTCAAAAAATATTAAAATCAACAAAACAGCCAGCTTTTAAAAAGTTAGCTGATTTGCTCAATCCATGCGATGCCTTGCGGACTCGAATTGCAACATCCATGACAGATGATCCTCCGGCCATTTTGCATAAAGGTCCAGTCATCAGAGATGGTTTTGATCAAGGTCTTGATGAGTGGCGTGACATTATTTCGAATGGTAAACAAATGTTGGTTGACATTCAGCAGAAAGAGGCTGAGAACACAGGCATTACAAGTTTGAAAATCGGATTCAATAATGTTTTTGGATATTATCTTGAAGTGACGAATAAGTACAAGAATCAAGGTCTTATACCAGATGGGTGGATACGAAAGCAAACATTGACCAATTCCGAAAGATACATTACAGAAGAATTAAAGGAACTTGAATCTAAGATTCTTTCTGCAGAAGAAAGAATCCGTGAACTTGAAAACAAGTTGTATGATCAATTGCTCGATTCTCTTTCTGAGTATATCCAGCCTATTTTACAAAATGCAAATGCCATCGCAAATCTGGATTGTCTAAATTCTTTTGCGAATGTCGCGATTCGAAACCAATACGTCAAACCTTTGGTGAATGATGGACTTGACATAGAAATAAAACAAGGTCGACATCCGGTCATCGAACAGTTCTTGCCAGCTGGTGAGCCTTACATTCCCAATGATCTTTTTCTGTCAAATACTTCAACCCAGATCATTATGATCACCGGACCGAACATGTCGGGTAAGTCCGCTATATTAAGACAAACGGCATTGATATGTTTGATGGCTCAGATTGGTAGCTTCGTTCCCGCCGAATCGGCGAAGATTGGTTATGTGGATAAGTTATTCACCCGTGTTGGTGCTTCAGACAATATCAGTAGTGGTGAGTCTACATTTATGGTGGAGATGATTGAAACTTCAAGTATTTTGAACAATGTCTCAGAGAGAAGTTTGATTTTGTTGGACGAGATAGGAAGAGGAACCAGTACATACGATGGCATCTCTATTGCTTGGTCAATCGCCAGCTATTTGCACACAAATGCATTGGCAAATCCGAAGACTCTTTTTGCGACTCATTATCACGAATTGAATCAACTTGCTGAAAGCTATGAGCGCATTAAGAATTACAATGTCGCTACAAAAGAAGTGGGTAATAAAGTGATTTTTCTGCGCAAGCTTGTTGAAGGTGGAAGCAATCATTCTTTTGGGATTCATGTTGCGAAAATGGCTGGGATGCCAAAAGAAATT